>DATMYZ010000397.1:0-5135 GCA_035560675.1 Clostridia bacterium | reverse complement strand
CCACAATATTGCCGCATTTTAACCGTAGAAACACATTAGGCTGTCATGCTATTCTAATGACAGCAAGAGCAAATGCTATATTTGAAAGGAGTTTTAACATGAAAAAATTATTGTCAGCAGTTATTATGGTAGCAGCGGTTGCTGCTATCTCTCTAAGCGCCTTTGCGGCCGACGAAGATTCGGTCATTACAGAAAAGGTGGGGCGTAAAGCGTTTAGAGACTCTGTGTCTCAGCAGCTTTCAGAGGTTCAAGCCGCGCGCGCATCTCTGAAGGAACAGTGTCTCCAGAACAAGGAGCTTGCCGCAGCTATCAAAGCCGTGCTTAAAGCGGACAAAGATTCTGAAAATCCAACGATTAGTGAGGATGCTAGAGTTGAGATTGAACTTCTCTTTGGAGAAATTAATGAAGCCAGGTCCACACTGAAAGAGACAAAGTCTGAAGTTAAAGCCGCAGCAGTTTCTAAAAAAGAATCTATGCAGGCACTTGACGAAGACGGTGTCACCTCTGCCTGCCAAACACTTGTGAGCTTGCTTGAGGGGCGCGAACAGCTCAGAGAAGATATCGCTCAGGCGCTTAACGAAATCAATACACTTATTTCTTGAATTCCACTTTCCACACTTGATCAAGTAATAACAAAAAACCGTTATCATGATGCGTTTTAGCATGATAACGGTTTTTTCAGTTGGGTTAAAGCTTGGTGGGATGAATATTCCAGATATCTTTAGAATACTCGCGAATGGTTTCGTCGCTGGAAAACTGCCCAGCGTGCGCAATATTGACGGCAGACATGCGCAACCAGCGCATGGGGTCTTCATGATAGATGCGCCCTGCTGCTTCGGCCGTTTGGACATAGGATGCAAAATCCGCCAAATAAAAATAATAATCGTTTTGCAGCACAAGCGAATTAAAAATAGTGAAAAATTCTTCCGAAGAAGCATCTTTAAAGGTTTTATCGGTCAGGGTATCCAACACCCGCTTAATCCGGTAGTCGGAGGCGTAGATATCGGCACTATGATAGCTTTTTTCTTGTCGGGCGCGCATGATGTCATCCACTGAGAGGCCAAAGGTGAAAATATTATTCATCCCTACTGCTTGGGCAATTTCAATATTGGCACCATCCATCGTGCCTAAGGTCAATGCACCGTTTAACATAAACTTCATGTTGCCGGTGCCGGAGGCCTCGGTGCCGGCAGTTGAAATCTGTTCGCTGATGTCAGAAGCGGGAAAAATCCGCTGTGCCAGCGAAACATTGTAGTTTTCTAAAAACAACACCTGCATCAGGGGGCTTACCGCAGGATCGTTGTTGACCAGTTCCGCAATGGAATGTATTAATTTAATGGTGGTCTTAGCGTAGGCATAGCCGGGCGCAGCTTTTCCACCAAAGAAGAACACGGTGGGCGTAAAATCGGTGCGCCCATCTTCTTTAATAGCAAAGTAACGATCCAGTATCTTCAAGGCGTTTAAAAGCTGGCGTTTATAGGCATGAATGCGCTTGACTTGAAAATCGAATAGGAAGGATGGATCAACTGAAAAGCCGTGCTCCTTTTTCAGAAAATCCGAAAACTCCATTTTGTTGGCAGCCTTAACCCGAGCAAGTTCCTGTAAGAAAACGTTATCTTTGTCTAGCTCTCTTTTCGTTATTTCTGCGAGGCGGATTGGCATTTTAGCAATATCAGGGCCTATTGTCTGATTGAGCAACGCGGTCAGACGCGGGTTTCCTGCTATCAGCCAGCGGCGATGGGTAATGCCGTTGGTTTTATTATTGAACCGGGCCGGATAAGTTTGATAAAAATCGTTAAAAAGCTGACTCTTTAGCAGCTCGGTGTGCAGCTGTGCCACGCCATTGATACTGTGACTGCCCACAATCGCCATATGCGCCATCCGAATTTGGCCGTTTGCCTCCACTGCCATGCGGGATATTTTGTCGAGATCATAATGATAAACCTGGAAAAGCTCGCGACAGAAGCGTTCGTTAATTTCGTGCGTAATCTGATAGATACGGGGCAGTAGCCTTTGATAAATCTCTGTTGGCCAGACCTCCAGCGCTTCGGGCATGACCGTATGGTTGGTGTAAGAAATGACGTTCCGGGTGATGTTCCATGCATTATCCCAGCTAAGACCGTGAACATCCAGCAGCACCCGCATCAGCTCCGGAACCGCAAGGGCTGGATGGGTGTCGTTGATATGAATGGAAATAAAGCGTGGCAGTTCCATGATGTTACGCTCTTTTTTGCAGTAATCCTTGAGAATGCTGGAAATACCAGCGCTGACAAAGAAATACTGTTGCTTTAAGCGAAGCACGCGGTTGTCAAACTGCGAGTCGTCGGGGTAGAGCACGTCGGAAATAGCGCGAACCGACTGGCGGTAGGCCACAGCGCTGGCGTAATCGCCCTTGCTGAATAGCTGAAAATTAAAGTCGCCATCCTTGGGCTCGGCGCTCCAAAGGCGCAAGGTGTTGACAACGTCGTTGCCGTACCCTACCATGGGCATGTCATAGGGAATGGCCAGCACCGACTGGTAGTTTTCGTGGATAAAAACCATGTGCCCATCCCGAAACTCTTCGCGCACGTTACCATAAAACGGGATCTCAACTGTGTCGGAGGTTTTGACGATTTCCCACGGGTTGTCGGTCTCCAACCAGTCGTCCGATTCTTCCACTTGGTAGCCATTGACGATCTTCTGTTTAAAAAGGCCGTGCTTATAACGAATGCCGTTTCCATGTCCCGCAAAGGAACAGGCTGCCAGCGAATCCATAAAGCAGGCGGCCAACCGGCCTAGACCACCGTTGCCAAGGCCATAGTCCGGTTCACAGGCCAGTATATCTTCAAAATTAAAGCCCAGTTCCTTCAATGCTTGCCCAGCCTGCTCGGTGAGCCCCAATCTGTCCAAATGCTTGGGCAGCATTTTGCCCAACAGAAATTCCAGAGAAAAATAATAGACCTGCTTGACATCATGGTGGCGATAATATTTGTTGGTCTTAAGCCAGTTTTTGACGATATAATCCTTGGTCAGCAGAGAGAGGGCCTGATACATATCCTCAGGGCTCGCGTCCTCCACGCCCTTCGCCATATGGGTTTCCAGTTTGGTAATCAGATTTTCCCGCAGCATTTCTTCGCTGATATGAAACATTGTGCTCATTCCTTTCCTGAGTGTAATCCGGGTCAGGCAATATCTATAAGGCCAGTTATATTAGTCAGTTCGTTATCTTAAAAGCGGCAAAGCTTTCAGGCGCAAGCAGGAGTGCGGATTCTTCCAAGTGAACCTCTCCACCCGAAAATAGGAGGGGAAAGTTTTTGCCCAGTGCCAAACGCCCGGGCTGTTTGCCAAAATGAACAACGCACAGCGTTTCTCTACGACAATAGGCAAACAGACCCGTGTTTTCCGAAATCAGGGTAAAGCCGTCGGAAAAATCATTCCGTTGGCTTTTGCGAAAAGCAGAAAGCGCCTTAAAATAGGACAGCAAGTCTTGGTCCTCTTGTCCCCAAGGGTAGCAACCCCTGTTAAAGGGGTCTTCAAAGCCGGTTGAACCAGCTTCATCTCCATAATAGATGCTGGGTATGCCTGGCAAAGTGAACTGTAAAAACGCGGCGGCCTTTAGACGACGCTTGCCAATGTCATATGATTCTTTTGAGAACACATAGCCCGGCTTTTGCGCGTTTAAAATGGACTCTGTTACGCCCAATGCATTGAGAATGCGCATCGTGTCGTGGGTTGAAAGCATATTCATGGCCGCATCTATGGCAGGTTGCGGATAATTTTCAAGCACCGACAGAATTTTCTCCTTAAACTGGGCGGAATCGCCGCTTAAAGCAAAATCTATGATGGCGCTGCGAAAGGGATAATTCATGACGCTGTCCAGTTGTGACCCCAGTAGATAGCGTCGCCGGTGTCCCTGACTGATTTTGTTGGTGGCATCCTCCCAGACCTCGCCCAAAAGCAACGCATCGGGGTCAGCTGTTTTGATGGCGGTGCGAATCTGATCAATAAAGCCGTCGGGCAGTTCGTCGGCGACATCAAGCCGCCAGCCTTTGCATCCCCATGCCTGCCAGTGGGACAAAACGCCCTTTTCACCGGTGACAAAACGGGTGTAATCGGGGTTTTCTTCATCCACCTCCGGCAGATTGGGGAAATTCCACCAGCACGCGTAATCGTCCGGCCAATTGTCAAACCGGTACCATTGGTAATAAGGCGACGCCTTGCTTTGCCAGGCCCCAAGCTCACGATAATGTCCCAAACGGTTAAAATAGCGGCTGTCCGCTCCAGTGTGGCTAAAAACACCGTCCAAAATCACCTGAATACCGCGGCTTTCGCAAGCTTTGCAAAGAGTGATGAAATCAAGAGTGCTGCCAAGCCACGGATCAATGCTAAAATAATCGCCCGTACCATAGCGGTGGTTTTCCGGCCCTTCGAAAATCGGGTTTAAATATAATAAGGTGACGCCTAGTTCTTCCAGACGGTCTAAGTGCTCGGTGATACCTAAGAGGCTTCCTCCAAAGAAGTCCTTGGCAGAATAATCCCGCGTATCCAGCGTTGACTGGGGCACGCCGCCCCAATCGTCGCGGCGAATTCTCTCCCCGCGGGCGGGCAAAGGGGCAAAGACGTCGCTTTTGGCAAATCGGTCCGGGAAAATCTGATACATTACGCCGCCTTTTACCCAATCGGGCGTGGTAAAATCAGCGTTATAAACCGTCAGCTGCCATTCGGGCAGCCAGTTACCGGTTTCTAGGCGGCTCCCGTTTCGTCCACAGAAGAAAAGCATTTCTAAAACCTTGATTTCAAAACGGTAAAAATATAAATCAGCCGAAACAAGCGTCACCGTCGCACGGTAAGTGGTTAATCCGTCTTGGTCAGATTCAGTAGGCAACAGCGTGACACGCTGCTCAAAGGTGCTGTCGTCGTTTCTCAAAATAATGCGCACATCAGCATCCTTGCATTCGCAACGAACGCAAAAATTAATCGGCTGACCGGCTTTGACCGCGCCAAACGGTTCTTTGCTATCCAGATTTTGAGAATCGAAGAGTATGGTCATGGTAGCCTCCTGCAAGTTTAGCTTTGATCATACTATAATTCCTTGCTTTTTTCAATCTTTCTTCGCTTTTAACGACCATTTAGGTCAGCGACAAAAACAACAAAAC
>DATMYZ010000396.1:0-4008 GCA_035560675.1 Clostridia bacterium | reverse complement strand
CATAGATTTATTCTAATTCTAATTTTCGAAACAGAAATGCATCCGATTTGACGTATCGGCACAATTTATCTGGGGTAGAGTCATTCATTTGCAGAATATTTCAAGATGTCACAAATGGGCCTAGAACATCAGAAAAGCAGGAGGATAAACCTCCTGCACAGTCTGTCGATAAAGGCACAGTGTTTCAGTAATTTGCACAAAGTAATACCGCTTAAAGCGGCATCTGGAAAACCCCTTGCGGGGGCCCCCACACAAAAACAGTCCGCCGGACTGTTTTTGCTCCCTCTCCTGCGCTTTTAACAATAAGAATACGCTCCGGACGCTGTCCCTCCCCCTGCAAGCTTTTAAAAAAGCTTGCACATAACTTAAATTTGTACAGCTTTTTCTATCATATAGCTTTTTGACAGACTGATCAGGAGGATAAGCGTCCTGCTTTTTCATCCTAAACTCTTTGGTTATGATTAATGCCCTTCATAATATGATATCCGCTTTTTCCGATATCCCAAATTGATCAAAGTAGCGTTCTTCTAATGGTATCCAACATGAAGCAAATATCTCGGCCTTCTCTGTGCCGTTGCGGTTTTCGATCCGGCGCATCTGCTCTTGCGTTTCAACATCACAAAACACTTTTATGTCTGCATAATTACCAAAGTATGAGTGACAGCTGTAAGCGCCCTCCACAATTCGCCATTGCGATGCGCGCACCTCCTGTATACCGTCCAATGCCATTTTGGAACAATCAAAACGGCGGTAAGAAAAGGCCGTGGTTTGAGAAACTTCGGGCAGAACTTCCTGCGCAAAGCGTTCGTAGTACACATTTCCGCCGGGTTCTGCAAGGCGATTTTCTGAACGCAACGGCTCCGGCAGAAAAAAGTCGTCCATGTGTACAATTCCAGCACCTAAAACAAGCGACAGCTGATCGGCCATTGTGGTTTTGCCCGATGCCGCACGTCCGTCCAGCGCAACCACGCGCGCGCTATCATTAAGGCTGCATGTTGCCAATCTTTCTAAAAGCGCAAAAAGCCGAATAAACCTTGTACAAACAAGACGGTAGGTCGGCTGCTCATGCGCTCTATAGTGCTCGCTGTGGCGAATAGCACCGCCGCCAGCAAGCCAGTAGGCGTTAAGCTCATGCGCCCACGCGTCTTGCGAAAACGGCAAGGAGCCCGCCGCGCAGAGCATATCTGCCTGCCGAAGAAGGCTGCGAAATGACGAATCTGTGCTGGCCGTTGTTGGTGCTGAGCTGACAAACATCCTGAGAAGCCACTCCGAAGGGAGCCCTCGTTCCTTCCAGGCGACAAGATTCACCCTACAAAAATCGGGCGAAATTTGCTCGTAAAGGCGCGCCGCGCCGCCAGATACAGATGAAAATTCATTATAAAACAGCAATTCTGAAGCAGCTTGGTCAAACATTAGATGCTCTGCCCCATACGCAGCTTGAAAGCATAGCTTTATCATATCCCGCGGACGCATGGTGGGGTGCAGGATAGCTTGTTCGGCGAGATAGTCTTGTGGTACCCTACTTAAATCTAAGTTTTTAATCATTTGATAGGCGCTTCCTTCGGGCTATCTAACTGCACCGGTTTTTGGCGCTGAACTGCCGACACGATCAAGGGTATTAAGATTAATTGCAAGATTATTCCGGGCAGTGCAGTGATGAAAGCACCAGATAAAAACATCGATAAAGAAAAATTTATTCCACATAGCTTTGCCAGAATAAAGCGCACAGTGCCCCAAACAAAGCGTCCTGCAACCATAGCAGAAATAAGCGTTGCATAAACCATTGGGATGCTGTACTTAATTTTGCTGAAAATCACGCCAGAGACTGCGCCATAGGCTGCAAGCTCGAAGGCCATCGCAATGCCAGTCGGAAATAGCGGGGGCATTCCAAAAAGCATAAAACGCAGCAGCGGCGCAATAAATCCTACTGCAAGACCGGCTGGCCAGCCGCAAATAAAACCACACAGCAGCACCGGAATATGCATGGGGCTGAGCATACTGCCAATCTGCGGAATTTGCCCCGTCAAAAACGGCAACGCTAACGCCAGCGAAAGAAAAAAGGCTGAAAAGACCATTTTTTGTGTTTTCATTTTTGTCTCCTTATAATTACAAAAAAATCAGGCATCTGCTCTCTTCTGAAAGCAGACGCCTTCCTGACATCAATGATGATAAAATGCTTTTTTGCTCAACTACATTCCTGTGCGGCTTCTGCCGCATTGACCGGCTTCATGCTGGCCAAATATAGCGCAAAATTTAATGGAACATGATCTAATTTATCGCGTCTTTAAGGTGCTGAACCGCGCTTTGTACCAAACGGCCAACAGGCTGTTCCGGAATGCCCGCGATGAGGTTATTGCAGTGATTCATCGGGATCATAATGCGCTTTGCGCGGCTTTGCCCAATAGCCACGGCCATTCGCGGGGTAATCTCGCCTAACAGAGCATCCGCGATAACCATGCCAATCGGGCCAACAATGATATCTGCGTCGCGGCATCCGACCACAATGGCATTTTCACCCGTAGCGCCATTGTCGGCGCCAGCTTTAAGCATAACGTTCGTCGCCATACTGTTTGTGCCTATAGCAGTGATCTCTGCTTCGGAACAGACCGCTTTAATTGCTACGACCAGCTGCTTGCCAAGCCCGCCCCCCTGACCGTCAATGACCAGAACCTTCATATGAATCCCCCCCTTTTTCAAATCGGCAGTCCTCATTATTTAACTGTATCAAAAATACGAGATACCTCTTTTAACTGCTCAATAATTTCAATATGCTGGGGACAGTGCTGTTCGCATTGCCCACACGCTATGCAGTCAGCGGCCTTTCCATAGACTTGTAACAAATTCATATAGTAGGAGTTGTGCGACGGAACAAGTCCAAATTGCTTTTGGTTATTAAAAAGGGAGAAGTATTTCGGGATGGGAATATTGCTGGGACATCCATCCACGCAATATTGGCAAGCCGTACAAGGAATCGCAATGCTGTGGTTGATAATATCGGTGGCCTTTTGAATAATACGACTCTCCGCCTCGTTTAGCGGAACAAAATGCTGCATATAGCCGACATTATCAACAACCTGCTCAAAATTGCCCATTCCACTTAGCACCATAAAAACATGCTCTAAAGAAGCTGCAAAACGAATACCCCATGAGGCGGGGCTCATCTGAGGATGATAGCTCTTGAAAAGCTGATCCGCTTCTTTTGGCACCTGAGCGAGAGCACCTCCTTTGACAGGCTCCATAACGATAACCGGCTTTTGATGCTTGACCGCAACCTCATAGCATTTGCGCGCTTGAATGGTATCATTCTCCCAATCAATGTAGTTGATTTGCAGTTGTACGAATTCCATTTCCGGATGCTCTGTCAAAATTCGATCAAGCAGTTCGGCCTTGTCATGAAAAGAAAAGCCGATGCGCTTTGCTTTCTCCTCTTGTTTCAATCTCTTCATAAACTCGAACCCGCCGTGTTGCAGCGTGATAGCATAATTTTTTTCACCAAGGGTGTGCAACAGATAGTAGTTAAAATAAGAGACACCACAACGTTCCAGCTGCTTATCGAAAATCTTCTGATAATCTTCGTTGCAGGTTATTAAAAAGGTGGGCATTTTATCCGCAAGCGTAAAGGACTCTCTCGGGTGTCTTTCAACAAGTGCTTTTTTGGCAGCCGTCTCGCTCATGCCCTTATGATATAGATACGCCGTGTCGAAATACGTAAATCCTTTCTCCAAAAAATAATCCACCATACTGTTCACGCGTGTTAAATCAATACTTTTAGGATTGCCCTCTTCCGTAATCGGCAACCGCATTAAACCAAACCCCAGCTTTTTCATCATTTTTACCGCCTTTACCGATTTTATCAACATAGCTCAATAACTTAACCCGTGGTGCTATTAAAAAACAAGGGACTTGATACAGACGGGATTAGGGTTACGCAAACAAATATTGATGAGGAAAGCGACAGCAAAGGCCAAAAGTTTAGAAGCTAAACGTGTCATTAATCCTCAAAGGGAT
>DATMYZ010000395.1:0-8499 GCA_035560675.1 Clostridia bacterium | reverse complement strand
ACTATAATATTAATGGTGCCCTGCGCCTTGCAGAGCTGCACTGTTTTGAGTTAAACAAATTCCGTTTAAAATTTGCCGCTGGGGAGCTTGAATCTTACGCCGCGGCAGTGAAATGAGGGGGGTTTATGGGTAAATTAAATGGCCCTATCGGCGTCATGGACTCCGGTATTGGTGGCCTCACCGTAGTCAGAGAATTGCAGAAAATTTTGCCGGGGGAAGACATCATCTATTTTGGCGACAGCGCCAATTGCCCCTATGGCAATAAAACCTCAGAGCAGATTGCCGAGCTGAGTTGCGCTATGCTGCGCTTTCTTGGCCAAAACGGCGTCAAGGTGGCAGCAATAGCCTGCAACACCATCTCGACGCTGGTCGAGCAGCTGATCCCACATTTTGAGTATAAAATTATCGGCATTGTTTCACCAGCTGCCGATTACATAGCCCGGTCGGGCATCAAACAGGTGGGTCTTATCGCCACTGAATTTACCGTTAGTACCAAAAACTACGATAAGCTCATTCATCAGCATGACCCCTCTATTGAGGTTGTCGGCAAAGGTAGCCCCCTGCTGGCCGCGCTGGTAGATCGGGGCGACTTTAACGAGCAGGATATCGATACTGAAATCACCACTCAGATTGACAACATTCTCGCGCGCCGCAAGGTGGATCATGTTATTTTAGGCTGCACGCATTATCCGATTGTTGAGGATAACTTTAAACACTGCTACCCCAAAATTGCCTTTGTGAACCCCGCGCTGGAGCAAGCCAATGCTGTGCGCGATTATCTCTCTGAACAGGATGCACTGAGCACCAAGCCGCGCGGCAGCTTTACTATCTGCACCTCAGGCGACCCGCAGGTATACGTCAATGTGGCAAAGCGCTTAGGGTTGTTTGAACCCAGCACACTTAAGGTCGTTAAGATTTAAAAAGCCCAGAGCTTAGGACTTGTTTGTAAATAGCCAAAACTAAGATTGATATATACAGTCCCTAGCCAGACTGTGCCTCTTCTTCCGCTGCAAGACATAAAAATGCCGCCGGTTTTAACCGGTGGCATTCTTCGTTTCTTAGCGTTTATCGTGCGACTATCGTAGCATAACAGTAGCTGTTCCATCATCGATGCTCACGGGCAGATCATCGCCATCCTGGGGTGCCTCAGATTGCTCTTCTTCTGTTCCTGGCTCAGTCTCAGTCGGCTCTTCACGGGTCATGGTCGTATAAAGCCAAAAACAACACGCCGCCAGAATACAGATAAACAACACCTTGAGTTTTGGAGAAATAATATGGTGCTTTTCAGGATCGGGATATTTTATAGAGGCATACATTTTGCCGATAATTGTTCCGATAATAGCCGCCACCACCACGACAAGAAGAACGTGCAGCAGCACCTGCACAGATGCAGGCAGCTTGGCCATTAACTGGGTGAGCATACTTCCTTGCTCCTCCACACCAGCCCCGCTCATCACATCGCCCATTGAAATACCGTAGCCCATGCTTTAACCTCCATCACTTAAATAATCCGATGCAGGTTAATTTCCTGCCGGAATTTTGCGCTTCTTACCTATAAGTGTGTTGTTTGGTACGTTTTGTTTCGTACCACAGGGAGAATTTTTCAATTTGATAGCCCCCTGCGGTTGATTTTTTGTCACCTAATAGGCTATACTGACATCATATCACGGAAAAGCGGAAAGGGGAATAACAAAATGTACAGCGAAATGATGGATACGATTGGTTTTGTTTCACAGTCCGATCCCGAAGTCGGCGAAGCAATGACCAAAGAGCTAAAGCGCCAGCAGCGCAACATTGAACTGATTGCAAGTGAAAACCTGGTCTCTCCGACAGTTATGGCTGCGATGGGCTCGGTGCTCACCAATAAATATGCAGAGGGTTATCCCGGTAAACGTTATTATGGCGGCTGCGAATGTGTCGATATTGTCGAAAATATTGCGCGCGACCGTGCCTGCAAGCTGTTCGGGGCCGAGCACGCCAATGTTCAGCCGCACTCGGGCGCTCAGGCCAATGAGGCGGTTTATTTTGCACTGGTTAATGTGGGAGACACCGTCCTGGGTATGAGCCTTGCTAACGGCGGACATTTGACCCACGGTTCCCCTGTGAATTTTTCTGGCAAGCACTACAACATGATTTCTTATGGGCTGGATGAAAATGGCTACATCGATTATGACGCCGTCCGTGCACTGGCCCTGCAGCATAAGCCCAAGATGATCATCGCCGGCGCTTCGGCTTATCCGCGCGAGATTCGCTTTGACCGTTTTGCTGAAATCGCTAAAGAGGTGGGCGCTTATCTATTTGTAGACATGGCGCATATCGCCGGTTTAGTCGCCGCCGGTCAGCATATGTCTCCCATTCCCTACGCCGACGTCGTGACCACCACGACGCACAAGACGCTGCGCGGCCCGCGAGGCGGCATGATTCTCTGCAAAAAAGACCTGGCACCCAAAATCGACAAGGCCATCTTCCCCGGTACGCAAGGCGGCCCGCTTGAACATATCATCGCCGCCAAGGCCGTCTGCTTTGGCGAGGCAATGAGCAATTCTTTTAAAGCGTATGCCGAACAAACCGTTAAAAACGCCAAGGCCATGGCTGCGGAATTTGCCCGTTTGGGTGTCAATATGGTGTCCGGCGGCACCGATAACCACTTGATGCTCATTGACCTGCAAAACCTTGGCATCACTGGCAAAGAGCTGGAGCACCGTCTGGACGAAGTTTATATCACCGTTAACAAGAACGCTGTTCCCAACGACCCGCAAAGCCCGTTTGTCACCAGCGGCGTGCGCATCGGCACCCCTGCCGTGACCACCCGTGGGTTTAAAGAGGCGGAAATGGTGCTGATTGCCAACTGGATCTACCGCACCGCTACCGACTTTGATGCCACCGCCGAGCAAACTCGCAAAGAGGTCGATGCTCTGTGTGCCAAGTTCCCGCTCTATCAGTAAGCCTACGTTAATTCTATCGCCTGACCGCCGAGGAATTTTGCCGATTCCGCGGCGGCTTTTAGTTTTTCACCCGTGGACAGACACCGCTTTTTGCGTTAGAATAAAGCCGCATAGCAAAATGAAATGCTAGTACCGCGAGTCTGTTGTCTGACGTCCAAGGTTTTCTAAATTTTATGCTAAGATAGAAAAAGTTACAGCCTCAGGAGGAAAATGCCATGAACGCACCGCTTGCCGCCCTGCTGCGCCCCAAAACACTTGACGAGGTCGTTGGGCAAAGTCATTTGCTGGCACCGGGTGCCGTACTGCGCGGCATTGTTGACAGAGGTCAGGTGCCCAACCTGATCTTCTATGGTCCTTCGGGCGTTGGCAAAACGACGGTAGCCCGCATCATCGCTGCCTCAACCGGCAAGCTCCTGCGGCATCTCAACGGTACGACCTGCGGCACTGCCGACCTTAAAGAGGTATTTGACGCCCGCAACACTATTTCGGGTTACAATGGCATTCTGCTTTACCTTGACGAGATTCAATACCTCAACAAAAAGCAGCAGCAGACACTGCTCGAATATATCGAGGATGGCAGCGTCACACTGATTGCCTCCACGACCGAAAACCCTTATTTTTATGTTTATGGGGCGGTGCTTTCGCGCTGCACGGTGTTTGAATTCAAGCCTGTGCCGTCACAGGAGATTAAGCGCGCTGTGTTGCGTGCCTTCAATAAGGCGGGGGAACAATTTGAGCAGGCCTATACACTTGAAGAGGGCGCTGCCGATTATATTGCCGCGAGCTGCGGCGGCGACGTACGCAAGGCGCTCAACGCCGTTGAGGCGCTGTCTCTTGCCTGTGCCGATGGGCACATCACGCTAGAGGCCGCACAGGCCGTGTCGCAGCGATCCGCCATGCGCTATGACCGCGACGGTGACGCGCATTACGACATTCTTTCGGCCTTTCAAAAATCGCTGCGCGGTTCGGACGAAAACGCCGCGCTGCACTATTTGTCGCGCCTGCTTGAAGCGGGCGATTTAATATCGGCCTGCCGCCGTCTTCTGGTGTGCGCCGCCGAGGATGTCGGGCTTGCATGGCCACAGATTATCCCCATCGTCAAAGCCTGTGTCGATTCCGCCATGCAGCTCGGTCTGCCTGAAGCGCGCATTCCCCTAGCCAACGCTGTCATTTTAGTGGCGACTAGCCCAAAATCGAACACGGCTATCTGTGCGATTGATGCCGCGATGCAGGATATCGGGCAGGGACGGGGCGGGGATATTCCCGATTCGCTGCGCGACGGGCACTATGAGGGTGCCAAAAAGCTGGGTCACGCCGCCGGATACCGCTATCCGCACGACTTTGGCGGCTGGGTGGCACAGCAATATCTGCCAGACGCACTGAAAGACAGAATGTACTACACCTTTGGAAACAATAAAACCGAACAGGCAGCGCTGGCATTCCGCAAAAAACAGCGCGGAGAATAGGGCAGAAGAATCTTAACAGGCAGGTGAAAAAAAGCTTGAGCTGATTTGTGCAGAAGAAACTCCTTGGTGCCTCAGTGTTGCTCAAGCTGACTTGGTTGTGTCAACCAGCGCGTATTCCAATTTAATTTATAAAGGCTCGGATTATAAATCTATAAAAAACAGCACCTGAAACGTCCGGGGGAGGAACCAGCTAAAACTGGTTCCTCCCCCCTCTAAATCCCTCTCTCTTAGCTCTATTACTCTTCCTCTGCAAGGGCCTTGGCCTCGGCAATAACCGCAGCTTCCAACTGGCCCGGCAGCTGTTCGTAGCGTTCAAAGCTCAACACAAAACTACCTCTGCCCTGTGTCATCGAACGCAACGTCGTGGTAAAATCATACATCTCGCTCATGGGCACCTCGCCGACAATCTCTTGTGTACCATCTCCCCATGGGTTCATACCCAGAATGCGGCCGCGGCGCTTGTTGAGATCGCCCATGATGTCGCCTGTGTAGGTATCTGGCACATAGACTTTTAAAATGCCTATGGGCTCTAATATGACGGGGCCTGCCTGCGGAATACCGGCCTTATAGGCTAAGGATGCCGCTGTTTTAAAGGCCATTTCGGACGAGTCTACCGGGTGGTAAGAACCGTCGACCAGTGTAGCCTTTAGACCCACAACCGGATAGCCAGCCAAGGCGCCACTCTTAATGCAATCCTGCAAGCCCTTTTCGACCGCCGGGAAGAAGTTTCTGGGTACGGATCCGCCAAACACATTCTCCGCAAAGGTCAGGCCATCGCCATCGCAGGGCTCAAATTCGATCCAGACATCGCCGAACTGGCCATGGCCACCCGACTGCTTTTTGTGTCTGCCCTGTACTTTAACCTTTTTGCGTATCGTCTCGCGGTAAGCGACGCGCGGTCTTTTAAGCTCGACCTCGGTGCCGAACTTGGTTCTTAAGCGGCTGATAATCACATCAAGATGCTGCTCGCCCAAACCGGAAAGCAGCTGCTGACGCGACTCACCATCCTGCACAAACGAGACAACCGGATCTTCTTCGATCAGGCGCTGGATACCTTGTGCAACCTTGCCCTCTTCGCCCTTCTTTTTAGCCTTAATCGCCATAGTGAGGGAGGCGAGCGGATAACCGATACCACGCAACGTCACAACGCGCTTGGGATCACAAAGCGTATCACCGGTGAGAGTCTCAGTAAGCTTGGCGACGGCGCAGATATCTCCGGCCGCAACAGCCAAAACGTCCTCCTGCTTCTTGCCAGTGACATAGATAATCTTACCCAGACGCTCTGAGTTGCCGGTCCGAGCGTTAATCGGAGCAATCTCGTTAGAAAGCTTGCCGGAAATAACCTTGACATAAGACAGCTTGCCGATAAACGGGTCGGCGACGGTTTTAAAGACATAAGCCGCCAGCGGCTCAAGGATATCACACTGGCACTCCACCTCGGTGCCGTCTGCAGCCAAACCAACTTCGTTGCCCGCATTTTTTGCAGAGGGCATATGGTTTACAATAGCGTCAAGTAAGGCATCCACACCGTCTAGCGCCAGCGCAGAACCGCACACTACAGGAAATATTTTTCCCTGGCAAAGTCCCTCGTTAATGCCAAAAATCATTTCTTCGGTCGTAAAGGTACCACCGCCAAAGAATTTTTCCATCAGGTTTTCGTCGGCCTCAGCCACCGCCTCAGAGATGATGTTGCGGCACTCTTCAACAAAGCCGCCGACATTTGGCATAGACCCCTGACGGCGGTTGCCGTTGTCATGCACAAACGCCTTGTTGGCAACAAGGTCAATATAGCACTCAATACCCTTGCCCTCGGTATAAGGCACAACCATTGGGCAAACCTGTGGGCCAAAGGTGGTACGCAGTTGACCTAAAACCTTATAGAAGTCGGCATTTTCAGAATCCATCTTGTTGACAAAGAACATCACCTGCTTGTTCTGCTCACGTGCCAGCTTATAGGCCTTTTCGGTTCCGACCGTTACACCGCTACGCGCCGAAACAACAATGACAACACTGCCTGCGGCGCGGATGCCCTCGTACATGCCGGTAGCAAAATCAAATGCGCCGGGAGTGTCTATCAAATTAATCTTTGTATTATTCCACTCAACGGGGGCAACCGCCGCAGAAACCGAAACTGAACGTTTGGTCTCTTCGGGGTCAAAATCACAGACTGTCGTACCGTTTTCTGTCTTGCCTAAGCGATCGGTAACACCTGCGCGAAACAAAATTGCCTCTGCTAGCGAGGTTTTACCGCACGAGCCGTGACCGGCAAGCGCAATGTTTCTGATCTTATCCGCGAGATACTGTCTCATTTTTTATTACCCCTTTCAATATGCCGAAAAAGCTTTCAACATATTGTGTATTTTGCACAGCGATTAGATAAATAATCCCCTCGCATATGTTTAATTATACTGGATACACTTTGACCTGACAAGTCCCTTGGGAAAAAAAGGTGTGTAAATAAAAATTGTTCTTTCCCCTTGGCGGTTTTGCATATACATCATCGAGGTGAATTGACATGTTGATGTATGCCTTCCGTTTTAACAGACGGGTTCGCCGTTCCGCACTGCTGCTTTTGCTGCTGCTAGTCGTCATGGCGGCGGGTCGGTTGGTGCTGAACCTGATTCCCGAAGGAAACGCCGCCCTCACAGGCGCGACAATTAAACGTCAAAGCGGAAAAACCGAGGAACAACGTCAGGAATTTCTGACGGCGCTCGGCTGGGTGGTCAATCCTGAGCCGGATGAGGTCGTTGAGGTTATTATTCCCAAAAAATTTGATGATGTCTACGAAAACTATAATAATATTCAAAAGGAGCAGGGCATGGATCTCTCGCGCTATAAGGGCAAGCGCTGCAAGCGTTACAGCTACACGGTGCTAAATTACCCGGGCGGCGCACAGAACGTTCGCTTAAATCTCCTGGTATGCGGAAATAAAATCGTCGGCGGTGATGTCAGCTCGATGGGGCTTGACGGATTTTTGCAGGGACTCACTTTTCCCACGCAATCGCCTACCGCCAAGACCAGCTGACCAAACGGCGTGATTGACCATCAAATAGAAGTCAATCCGTTTTTCGCCAAGCTGACAAAATTCCCCCGCCGTGATATGATAGTATTATTACGGCAGGGGGGATTTTTTTGGCTGAAATGCGTTTGGACAAGCTATTATCGACTGCAAAGGGATTATCACGCGCGGACGCCAAGCGGCTTCTGGCCACCGGCGCAGGGACCGTGGACGGCAAAATTGTCAAATCCGGCAGCGAAAAGGTTGACACAGATCGCCAGACAGTAATTTTAAAAGGGGAGCCCATTTTTTTTGAAGCACATCTTTATATCCTGATGAACAAACCGCTAGGGATCGTTTCTTCCACCGACGACCCTTTAAGCAAAACTGTGATCGACCTGTTGGAGCCAGCGCTGCGCCGCAAGGGACTGTTCCCAGCCGGCAGGTTGGACAAATACACCGAGGGCATGCTGATCGTCACCGACGACGGCGACTTTGCCCACCGCATTCTCGCGCCCAAAAAACACTTGCCGAAGGTCTACGAGTTTGAGTTGGATGCGCCGATTGTCAACGCGGCGCTGGTGCAAAAATTCTCGCAGGGCGTGTATCTCGGCGGGGGTAGATATTCCTCCCCAGCCATATTGGAGCCGCTGTCTGAAAATGCCGGGCGAGTGACGGTTTTTGAGGGCATTTATCACCAGGTTCGGCGCATGTTTGATCAAAATGGCGGAAAGGTCATACGGCTCAAGCGGGTATGCATCGGGGGGCTTTGGCTTGATCCAGCACTGTCCCCAGGCGAAAGTCGGTTACTTTTTACCGAAGAATTGGAAAAATTGTTTCAATTTTAAAATTCTGTTTGACGCACGCTTTTTACAATGCTAGAATACGCATAAAAAGCGGGGTGTTTGTGTGGCTTATCTGGAAGCGATTGACAACTCCAGCCTGTGGCTGATTCACGATCTGTTTCATTCTGGCTTTCTTGATCATATGATGCCTGTTATCACCGCGCTAGGAGATAACGGCGGTATCTGGGTGCTCATTTGCTTTATCTTGCTGCTGCGCAAAAAGACGCGTATGTCTGGTATAGCAA
>DATMYZ010000394.1:0-2493 GCA_035560675.1 Clostridia bacterium | reverse complement strand
GTATAATTAAAGGTAACTGGAAAAGGGGGAATGAAAATGGCAAAAATTTTGATAGTGGACGATGAAGAGAAAATCCGTTTTGTAGTAAAAGAATATGCGCAATTTTCTGGCCATGAGGTAACAGAGGCGGCCGACGGGGCTGAGGCCGTAATGCTTTGTAAAGATAATAAATACGATCTGCTTGTAATGGACATTATGATGCCCCGAGTAGACGGTTTTACAGCTGTCAAACAAATAAGAAAAGTATCTTCTTTGCCGGTTATCATGCTCTCTGCTAGGGGAGAGGAATATGACAAACTGTTTGGATTTGAATTAGGTATTGACGACTATGTCGTTAAACCGTTTTCGCCCAAGGAATTGATGGCGCGAATAACCGCAGTTCTAACCAGAAGCCAACAAGCGCGTACCGAACATGAAAAGATGGAATTTGACAGTCTGATAATTGATTTGACCGGGAGAACGGTTACAGTAGATGGCGTTGCACTGCAAATGACGCCAAAAGAATATGAGCTTTTATTCTACCTGGTTAAAAATCGCGGCATCGCGCTCTCCCGTGAGCGGCTTATCACCGAAGTTTGGGGCTATGATTATTTTGGAGATGATCGCACGCTGGATACACATATCAAAATGCTTCGTCAAAATCTGGGAAAATATCGAAACTGCATCATAACGCTACGTTCAATGGGGTATAAATTTGAGTATTAACCGCAGCTCGAAAGGAAATGGCCATGTTTAAAATGAACAAAAGCATAGAAAGGCGCATTGTAAACTCTCTATTAGGGTATACGTTGTTTACAGTTGCGATGCTGTGGCTGTTTCAAATAATATTTCTTAATAAATATTACCACATCATGCAAAAAGCAAGCATCATGCAGGCCGGCAGTCAGATATTAAGTAGCTTTACTGATAGTGATTTTGAAACACAACTTGAGCGAATCTGCTTTTCTCATGGCATGTGCTGCGTTGTTGTTGACAATAAGGGTAGCGAACGCTATTCCATAGACATGCTTGGACGCGGCTGTTTAATACATTCTCCTGCTAAGTCGTCAATTGGAAAAACTATTAATCCTATTTTGAGCGGTGAAAAGGAGGAAATCGTCGTTCGGGTTAAAGATAATCATTTCAGAAACGAAGCGTTGATCTACGCACATTCGATAGTTGATGCTAATGGCGAAAAATTGGTCGTTATTTTAAATGCGTCGCTCGACCCGGTAGAATCAACCAAGGGAATACTTAAAAGTCAGCTTAAGATTATCACAGCGCTGTTGATTATTGTGGCACTAGTCATGTCTAAGCTGGTTGCGACAAGGCTGTCACGTCCTATTAAGAATATTACCCAAAGGGCAAAAGGACTGGCAACAGGCGAATATACCGCCGATTATGAAGGTGGCGGTGTTACCGAGATTGATGAACTGGCGCAGGCGCTGAATTTTTCGGCCGAGGGGCTTTCAAAGGTTGAAGATTTAAGGCGAGAGTTGGTAGCAAACGTATCCCATGATTTAAAAACGCCGCTGACTATGATAAAGGCCTATGCGGAAATGATACGTGATCTGACGGGCGAAAATAAAGAAAGCCGCGATTCACAGCTTGATGTAATCATATCCGAAGCAGACAGGCTTACAGAGTTAGTAACGGATCTGATACAAATATCTCGTGATGAAAACGAGGTACGCAGCTTAAGGCCCGAGGTGTTCAATTTAACTAAAATGATTTCGGACATCACCATCCGGTTTGCGCAAACCAATTCGGACTACACCATTAAAGTTCAGGCCGAAGCGGACAGGCTTGTATTTGCCGACAAAGAAAGTATAGGACAAGTGCTTTATAATCTGATATCGAACGCCATTAATTACACTGGACCGGATAAAACCGTGCAGGTTACGCTAAAAGAAACCATTCAAAAGCGGCATCGTGTTGAAATTATAGATAGCGGGCTTGGTATTTCAAAAGAAGAACTGCCTCTAATTTGGGAGCGGTATTATCGCAGTCGCAATACCCATCAACGGGCAGTTGCCGGTAGTGGATTGGGTCTATCTATTGTAAAAAGCGCCCTAACACAGCAAAATATTCCATTTGGAGTAGAAAGTGAGTTGCAAAAGGGGAGCTGCTTCTGGTTTGAGGTTAGCGCTGCGGAGAAAAAGCAACAGGCAAATAAATAGCAAGAAGGCGATAAACGTACGTTTATCGCCTCAGTCTGTCGAAAAAGCCTCGCATAAGCTCAATGTCAATAAGATAGTGAGAATTGAAAAAGGCTGTAAAAGAGAAGAAAGGGAAGTAGCGTGCAAAAAAGCGTGCTAAGCCGTTTTTTCTGATTTTGGGAAGACTTGTTAACGAAAGTAAAATCATGCTACTGTGTAAAGGAAGCTTACAGCCGAATGGTATCGGATATTGCGCCGGTTACTTCGCCCCGGTCGGATGGGAAGAATATATCTGCGTATGAGAGCTTCAACGTCGGGTGGAGTACCGTTACGACATCGGAAATAGAAACCACAG
>DATMYZ010000393.1:0-5062 GCA_035560675.1 Clostridia bacterium | reverse complement strand
AGTCAAGATTATTTGCGCCCTTGACATAAAAGCTGTCGTTGTTTGCGAACGGTACCTCTACGTGGTAGTTTTTTGCTACCTTTACACCTTCAAGATCTGCCATAATAAAATCCTCCTTTGTAAAAGACAATGATTTTTCGTGTTGCTATGCCTTGCGCATCAGCGGGAAAGCACTCCCGCTGATGCGCAAGGCATAGCTGTGAACCAAGAGCGCCACAGCTATACCCGTACGAAAAATGAAAAGGGAATTATTAGAAATCGTAGTTATTGACGTTGCTCTTATTAAAGACAGCGCGCTCAGGCAGCAGCACCACGCCGTTGTTGGTGTCGGCGGTCTTGGCGTTTGCAACGAGGCAGTCGTTAGCCAAAATTTCTACTTTGCCAATATTGGGGATGTCGATCTTATCGCCAACCTTAACGGTGTTGCCAGCTGCGAGATAAGCGGCGAGATACACGCCGATGCCGCCCTGAAGGCCGCAATCCCACAGGCCCCACTGCTCAATAACGCCTGCTTCGCAGTAATCCTTGATGGACATGGGCGAGGCAAAACCGGTGATCGTGACATCCTTCTGTGTCAGTCCGGCGTTTTGCGCAGCCTTGCACTGGCCGGGCAGCGCGGTGGAGTCGTTGCAAATAATCAGGTCGATATCTTTGTTGGCTTCAAGAATCGAAGCGCCGATGGAAACGGCCTTTTCTGCATCCTGCTCAGAATAGTAGTTCGAAGGCGCAACGTTGACCCAGTTCGGATACTTTTCTTTAATGTAGGCTTCGCCTGCTACCTGCCAGGAGTTCTGGTCAGCAACGGTTGCCTGTGAATAGTGCCAGCAGTACTTGACGGCTTCTTTGCTAATATCAACGCCGCGGTTTTTCAAAGAATCAGCGCCCATATCAACCAGCATTTTGCCGAGGATGTCGGGCGTGCCCTGAGAAACCATCAGAGTGCGTGCGGTGTCGGAAACGTCGGAATCCCATGTGACAACGGTGATGCCTGCTGTGGCTGCTTCTTTCAGCGCAGAGTCAAGGCCTGTGGCATCAACCGAAGAAACGCAGATGGCGTCTGCGCCGGTAGCGATGGCGTTGTTGATGACCTGAACCTGATCAGCAACGGCGGCGTTGGGGCTACCCTGATAATCAACGGTAAAGCCCCAGTCCTTGGCGTACTTTTGTGCGCCCTTGTTAGCGGATTCGAAAAACGCATTGCCGGTCAGCTTCGGAACAAACACAACGGTTTTGCCCTTTACCGAGCCTGCCGTCTGTGCATCAGAAGACGTGGGGGTCGAAGAGGGCGTGGGTGCAGCAGAGGAGGTCGAGGGCTTTGAACCGCAAGCCACCAGAGACACCATCATGAAAGATGCCAGTACGAGGGCCAAAATCTTTTTCATTCAATTTTCCTCCTAGTTTAGTCGTTTTTATTTGAAACACAAACTGGTGTCGCAAATACACAAAGAATACTCAAATATTTCGTGCTGGCGCTTTAAAGGCCTTGCGGAATCTTGCCGGAAGGCTCTGGTTTTGCGCCAGCGAGCGCCCGATGACAACGACCAGCAGCATTAATCCCACGGGGATATCGAGATATTGCGTGCTGACTTTAAAGCAGAGCGGCAGGCCAAACTTGAGCACACCGATGACAATTGCGGCCAGCGCCGTGCCGATAATGCTGCCTTTTCCGCCGGTGCTCAGCGTGCCGCCCAGCACAACGGCCGTGATTATCGGAAGCGTAAACGAAAGGCCGATATCACTTTTCGCGGTGCCAAGGTACGAGGTGAGCACAATGCCTGCAATAGAAGCGCCAATAGCCGAAAGGACATAGGTGCTCATCATGACTAGGCGGGTGTTTATGCCGGACATTTCGGCGGCCTGCTGGTTGACGCCGACCAAAAACACGCGTCGGCCATATTTTGATTTGTGCAGCAGGATATAGCATATCGCAATAAGGACTGCAAACAGAATAATCTGAAATGGAATGACGCCGAACGCCTTATATTTGGCCATGCGGGTGAATTGCTCAGGGAAGCCGCTGATGCCCTTGTAACTCTCGGTCGCTGACAGGTTTGAAATAAGCAGGGCGATGCCGGTGTAAAGAAAGCTGCCGCCAAGCGTCACTACCATGGGTTGAACCTTACAATAAGCCACAAAAAAACCTGAAAGCGCACCGCAAAGTGCCGCGACAAGAATTGAGAGCAGCACCGCCACCCAGATGTTTAACCCCATGTCCTGCCAGGTGACACCAATAATAATCGAGGTCAAGCCCACGATAGCACCCGCCTGAATGTCGATGCCGCCAGTAATCATTACAAACGTGACAAACAGCGAAATGATACAGATCGAAATAATATCGTTGATGGAAAGCAGCATACGCGCTAGCGTAAACTTGCTGCTGGCAACAGAGAAGATGGTATATTCAAGAATAAAGATGGCCAATAAAACCATTTCCCAGCTGGACGTCAGCCTTTTCAGGCGGGATGAAAGAGTCGTTTTCATGCCTGTAACTCCCCCTTTTGCACTTGTGCGGTTGAGGTTCGCGCCGTCAGACGCTCCCTGCGGTTCTTTTCAGCTACGCGCTGTTGCATCAGGGCGTCAACCACCACAATGGTGATCAGCAGCACGCCGGTGATCGTGTTATCGTAATCGGAAGAAAAACCGAGAAAGACGAGAATTCGGCTGATAGAAGACATGATGATGGCGCCTATTGAAGAACCGATTAGGCTGCCCAGACCGCCAGTTAAGCTGATTCCGCCCAGAACGCAGGCCGCAATCGCTTTCATCTCATAGTTGACACCCGCCGTCGGGGTAATAAAGCCAATGCGTGACGAATAAATGATGCCCGCAACAGCGGCGAACGCACCGCACAAAACATAGGCAACCACCTTGGTGTTGCGCACCGGAATACCAACCAGTGTGGCTCCGGCCGCATTATCGCCCACCGAGACAAAATATTTGCCGTGGCGGGTGTTTGTCAGCGCCCAATGCGTGGCAATAACCGCTATAATAACAATGGCATAAAAGACGGTTAAGCCGCCAATAAGCTTCGCCTGAGACATCCTGGTAAAACTGGCGGGCAGATTTTCGACCCACGCGCCCTGCGTATAAACGTAGATAAGACCTCTGACCACGCCGTTTGTGCCAAGCGTAAAAATAAGCGAAGGGACGCCCAGCACCGCAACACCCACACCGTTAATCAAGCCGACAAGCGCGCCCACTGCAATGCCAGCGGCAAAAGCGACGATCCAGTTTGCGCCGTCACGCAGCAGCGTTGAAGAAACGGCAGCAGAAAGTCCAAGCGTTGCGCCGATTGAAACGTCGATTTCTCCTGTAAGAATAACAAACGCAATGCCCGCAGCCAGAAGCGTAAAAACAACGCTGTCGTTAAGGCAGTTGAGCAGCGAGGTGGGCGACAAGAACGAGGAATTGACGAACCCCACGCCGCCGAACAGAATTACAAGGAATAACAGACTGCTCATTTCGCGCGCTTTAACCAGTTTTTTTAACAGACTCATGAACGCACCTGCTTTCCGCCCAATACGCCAAAGGCGGCTGACATCAGGCTGTCCTGATTGATCTCTTCTTTTGAAAATTCACTGTTTAGCCGCCCCTGATACATGGTCACGGCACGGTCTGACAGCTCAATAATTTCTTCCATGTCCGAAGAAATCAGCATGACGGCGACGCCTTCGTTACGCAGCTTATTGATGATGGCATAGACCTCTGCGCGTGCCGCCGCGTCGATGCCCCGCGTGGGCTCATCGAGAATCACCAGCTTAGGTTTGGTCGAAAGCGACCGCCCAATGACGATCTTCTGTTGGTTTCCACCCGAAAGGCTGCCGGTCAGCTGATCCTGTCCCGTCACTTTAATGTGAAAATCTTCTACATAGCGCGCTGTCATATGCTGCTCTTCTTTTTTGTTGAGTAGGAAATTACCCATCAGCGAACGCGCAAGCACCGAAGAAGTGGTATTTGCCGCAACATCACTAATTTTGAACAGTCCGTGCAAATGTCTATCTTCCGGTACATAATTAATGCCCGCTTGGATAACCTTGGCGGTAGACAGACCGGTAATGTTGCGCTTTTCAAGCAAGGCCTTGCCGCCTAAAACCGTATCGCGGCCAAAAATGGTAGTGGCAAGCTCGGTACGTCCGGCGCCCACAACACCGGCTACGCCAAGAATCTCGCCGGGGTAAACTTTTAGGTCAACATTGCGAAAGCCGTAACCCGAAAAATCGCTTAGCGTCAGAACGGGTGTCAGGTCTTTATAGTTGATGGCCGTCGCCTTTACGCAGGTTTCTTCGTCACATTTTCCCGCAATATTTGGCGGCAAAAGCCCCTTAACCAGCATTTCGCGGGTAAAATCGCCAACCGGTCCGCGCAGCGTCACAATGCCGTCACGCAGAATGGCAACATGCGTGGCAATCTCAAACACCTCAGTCAGTCGGTGGGTGATATAGATAATACCGATGTTTTTCGCTTTTAAATCGGCAATACATCGGAACAGACTGCCCACCTCATCAAAGGTTAGCGCGCTGGTAGGCTCGTCAAGAATCAGCAACCGCGCATTTCTTAACAGCCCGCGCAGAATTTCGACCAGCTGCTGCTCGGCAATTGAAAGGCTGCTGGCTTTACGATTCATATCCAGATGCCAGCCGATTTCATCCATAAGTGCTAAAAGGCGTTTGCGCAGATCAGAAATCTTTTCGGCAAAGCCGATGAGAATATTTTCTTCCACCGTCATGTTTGGGAAAATCATCGGTTCCTGAGGCACCATATAGATGCCATGCGCCAGCGCAATCGAAGGTTTAGAAAGATTGACTTTTTTGCCGTCTATTTCGATGCAGCCGCTATCCTGCTGATAAATGCCCATGATAATTTTCATCAAGGTACTTTTACCCGCACCGTTTCCGCCGATCAGCGCAACCACTTCTCCCGGGTGCACCAACAGATCAATACCTTTCAGTACTGCATTTTGCCCAAACGATTTATGGATATCCAGAGCGGAAAGAATGGGCATCTTGCCCGTAACCTGGTTTTGTTCTGCCATATCCGTACCTCCATATCGCCGCTTTTGCAC
>DATMYZ010000392.1:0-5076 GCA_035560675.1 Clostridia bacterium | reverse complement strand
CCGGTACCTGTGATATGGCTATCATGACAAACGCCTATGTTTCTTCTTATGTACCCGCCAACGGCGCGCTGGATCTGCCGTTTATCTTCTCTGACCTCAAGCAGGCCCGCGACGTGCTCAACGGCGATTTCGGCCAAAAGCTCAAGGACAATATGTCCAGCACCGGTGTGACCTGCCTGGCGTACTCCGAGGGCGGCTTTCGTCAGCTTTGCACCCGTAACAAGTCTGTATCCACCCCTGCCGACCTCGCCGGCTTGAAAATTCGCTGTATGGAAACCAAAATTTATCTGTCCGCTTATTCGGCACTGGGCGTCAACGCCACTCCGATGGCTTGGGGCGAACTGCTGACCGCGCTTCAGCAGGGTACGGTTGACGGCTGTGACGCACCGCTGAGTGTGCTTTATACCAACGGATTCCCCGATGTATGTAAATATATCGACAATGTCAACCTGTTCTATTCTCCGCTGCCCATTTGCATTTCCACACAGGTGTTCGACTCCTTGTCGGCTGATGATCAGAAAGTTTTGCTTGAGGCCGCCACAGAAGCAGCCACGTTCACCCGCAGCAACAACGATGCACTGGCAAAAAGCATGGAGGAAGATCTGACCGCCAAAGGGATGACCATTATCCCGGAGACTGACGTGGATTCGGATGCTTTCCGCAAGGCCGTTCTCCCCTGCTATGATGCCATGGAGTCCTACATCGGCAGCGATTGGGTAAAAAGCCTGAAGTCGCTTGTCGGAATGGCCTGATTCTTTTCTGAAACAATACCGCGTCCATAGCCGCAAGCGTCATCGCTTCGGTATGGATGGCGGTTCAGGATGCACAAGAGGGGGAATCTCAATGAAGATGCTCAAGCGCTTTTCAAAGACGGTAAACATGACCGTCAGCTATATCGGCATTTCACTGTTTGTCGTTTTAATCGTCGCCTGTGTCGCGCAGGTTTTCTTTCGTTTTGTTCTGAACAATTCGCTGTCGTGGACAGAAGAATTAGCTAGATATTGCTTTATCTGGATGCACATGATCGGTGCTTCTCTTTTAATTGAATCAAGCGAGCACGCCACCGTCACCGTCGTTATGGATCTTCTACACGGGGCCGCCCGAAAAGTGCTCGATGTGCTGATTGAGCTAGTCATACTGCTGAGCGGCGCTGTCATGCTGCGTTCCGGCATTATTCTAGCCTACAGCTCGCGCGCAAACTTGAGCACCGCCATGTCCATACCTATGTGGATTATCAACTCCTCAGTGGCGGCGGGCGGTCTGCTGCTGATCATTCAGGCTATTGTCAAAATTGTGGTTGTTATTTGGGATACGCCGAAGAAAAAGGAGGGTGACGCACAATGACGCTGGTACTTATTGCACTATTCGGCCTGATGCTGTTGGGCGTTCCGGTGGCTTTCTCCATCATATCCTCCGGCATGGTCTACCTGAGTGTTACAAACACCAACTTTCTAATCGTGCCCCAACGTTTGGTATACGGCTTAAACTCGTTTACACTGCTGGCGGTTCCCCTGTTCATTTTGGTGGGTAATCTCATGGATTTTGGCGGTATCTCCAAACGGCTGACAGACTGGGCCAAAAGTCTTCTAGGCTGGATGCCCGGCGGTTTAGGCATTGTTACTGTGTTTAGCTGCGCTATATTTGCAGCCCTAACCGGCTCGGGACCGGCCACGGTCGCCGCTATCGGTGCCATTATGTTGCCATCGATGACTAAGGCCGGCTATTCCAAAGAGACCAGTGCCGGACTGGTTGCCGCCGCGGGTGCACTGGGCCCCATTATTCCGCCCAGCATCCCTATGATCATCTACGGCGTGACCATGAGCCTTTCAATCCCCGCCATGTTCATTGCCGGCATCGTTCCCGGTCTGGTCATTGCGTTGGCCTTGAGTGTTGTCAATGTCATTTTCTCCTTTAAAAATCCCGAGGTTTTAAAGCATGCGGGCGAGACCAAATTCGATTTTAAGTATTCGCTTAAAATGTTCTGGAAAGCACTTGGCGCGCTTGGGCTGCCTGTTCTGATTCTGGGTGGCATCTACGGCGGTATCTTCACCCCCACAGAATCTGCGGCAGTTGGCATTGTCTACGCGCTGATCGTCGGCTTCGCCCTCAAAGAGCTAAAGCTGAAAGACCTTCCCCGCATTCTTATTTCTTCGCTTAAAACTTCCACCATGGTTAACTTTATTATTGCGGCCGCTTCAATCTTCTCCTGGGTTGTTTCAAAGTCACAGATCGGCACAGCCATTTCAAGCGGATTCATCTCGCTTGTCAACGGCAGTCAGAGCATGTATCTGTTTGTTCTGGTCATGATTCTGCTCGTAGTTGGCTGCCTAATGGACAACGTTGCCGCAACACTGATCCTCGCACCAATTCTGATTCCTGTCGGGCTTTCTCTGGGCTGCAACGAGCTGCATATCGGCATGTTATTTTGTATCTGCCTTGTTGTCGGCTTTGTCACGCCGCCTTTCGGCTACAACCTGTTCACAGCTGTTTCAATCTCCGGCCTGAGTTTTAAACAGGTTGTTAAGGGTAGCGTCCCCTATCTGCTAACTGAGATTGCACTACTGTTTGTGTTTGCCTATGTGCCGGGCATTATCACTTGGCTGCCTAAGCTGATGGGTTACAGCTTCTAGACCTGGTGCTGTGTACTTGAGTTACAATTAAAACGCCCTCAAACAGCGGTCTGCTTTAAACAGGGCAGGCCGCTGTTTTGTTAAACTTTTCCGGCATGAAAAATCATGAACCGCAGCAAGACATCCTAGAAAAAATCTGCTATGATAGAATTATCTATCCAAAACATAACGTCAGGAGGATTGGGCTCAATGCGGATGGGATTTGAAATTTTTCTGCTCGTGGCAGAAGAACTAAGCATATCACATGCGGCTCAACGGGCGTTTGTAACGCAGCAGTGTGTCAGCGACCACATAAAACGTCTTGAAAACGAATATAACGTCAAGCTTTTTGAGCGCAAACCTAAGCTGAGCTTAACGCCCGCCGGCGAGGTGATGCTGGAGAGCCTGCGCAACATTCGAATTCTTGAAAAAAATATGGACGACAGCCTTCATGATATGGCCAGTGGAGAAAGGGGCTCCTTTACCCTTGGCATCAGCACCTCCCGTGCCTCGGTCATATTGCCCGGCGTACTGTCAAGATATTATAAAATCTTTCCAAAAGTAAATATATCTTTTTGCATTGAGGACACAAAGATATTAGAAGAACGCCTGCTTCGGGGCGAAATTGATTTATTCATCGGGGTGAACACCGACCCAAACCCGTCCTTTGATATCCACACCATGGCAGACGATGAGATTATGCTGATCATTTCCTCTAAACTTCTTCACGCTCATTTTGAAGAGCAGGAAATTCAAAAAATGAGCAGTGGCGTCAATCTCAACAATTTCAGGGATATTCCATTTACGCTCAGTTTTAAGACCGGAAAGGTCAATCAGGTAATTTTGGAATATCTGAACTATCATCATCTTCGGTTAGATGTCGTCTATAATGTCAGCGACAGCGAGACTCAAATTATGCTGTGTGCTTCGGGAATCTGTGCATCGCTCTGCCCCCGCATGCTGCTGAACACGGCGTACCGTCACAATTTAGCCAGCAGCGATCAAAATAAGCTCTATATGTTCCCGATTAACAAGCTGGACAGACCGCTGCATGTCGATTTGGTAAGCCACAAAGATGTGATTCAGCCGGTCTTCATACGCCGCTTTATTGCCATCCTGCAAAAAGAGGTACAGCAGATCAGCCGCCAGTAAGAACACGCTGAAATATGTGTTTCCCCATCTAATATCTCCGAAAACAACACAATAAGGTGGCAAATTAAACTAAATCAAGCCCGCCCTGTTGGGGTAGGCTTGATTTATACATTCCGTCCGATTGGGGGCTTTTGGGGGTTAAAACTATAAGTTATATTCGGCCCTGTTTAACACCGCACTATATATGAAAAAGCCCAGCTTTGACTGGACTTTTTCGACGGTGTATCATGATATATGCGACTAATTATAATTTTGCAGGATACTGTCGTTTTAAGTTGCGAGACGCTATATATCGTTGTATAATTGTGGAATGATGGTTATGGTATCATATTATAAACTGACCAAAGTGCTGCCCGTAAATGGTACAAAAATGAACTGTGTCCAATGTTTAGGGCGCCGCAATAAAGCAGATCATTTTCACAAATGAAAACGCATAACATTTACCTACAGGTATTGGCAGGCCAGTGAATTGAACCTATAATCGTTTTATAGCCGTGCCTGCATTGGGGGAGCATATCACAATATTGGCCTGTTCCAAATGGCGACATTAGCAAGGGACGGATTTTAGTTCTAGAAACCAATCAGAGGAGGTTATTTATGGATTATTCGAAAGCCATTTCTTATTGGGACGAAAAAGATAGGCAAACTGCGCGAATGGAAAGGGATGCACTGCTCCCAGAAATAGAGGCGTTTATCGCGGCGCATAAAACCTGTGCGCTTGCCACCGGCTTTGGTGAGTTTGTCCGCTGTACGCCTATTGAGTACACTTATTATGATAGAAAATTCTGGCTGCTTTCTGAGGGCGGGCTCAAGTTCCGCGCACTGAGGGATAATAAAAACGTCTGCCTTGCTATCTATGACCCCTACATCGGCTTCGATAAGCTGGGCGGCATGCAAGTAACCGGTAAGGCTAAGCTTGTGGAACCTTGGTCAGAACAATATCTTAGTTTGTTGTCTTATAAAAAAATTTCGGCTGAGAATCTCAAAAAACTACCACATTCTCTGTATCTTATTTGCATTACACCCACTCGAATTGACTTTTTGTGGTCGGGTTTCAAAGCATTGGGTTATGATGTTCGACAGCATCTGTCATTTGATGCGTGACACAAAAGCGTTTTAAACACGATATAGTTATTAAAACAAAATAAAATATAAGGAAATTATATGAAGGAAATATCAAAATTTAAGATCTTTATGCTTTCGTTGACCGATTTTTCAGACGCAATATTTACCGGCATTATAGCGTCCTATCTGATGTATTATTTTCTACCTTCTGATGACTCGGGAATTATTACGTTGTTGCCTCACGCTGCAT
>DATMYZ010000391.1:0-4011 GCA_035560675.1 Clostridia bacterium | reverse complement strand
CTTTCTGGTCCGTGCTGCTGAACCTTGATGCCATTATTACAGGCGTAACGTTAACCCTTTGTACCATTATTGTAAATCTGAATGTGATCATGCGCTATTTTGCCAACCGTCCGATGTATTGGGCTGAAGAGGTATCCACAGGGCTGTTTGTCTGGACGGTGTTTATTGGCAGCGCCTACGCGTTCCGCAAACACGCACATTTAGGCGTCGATATATTGATTAATCTGATCCCGGAATCCTTTCGCAAATATATCAAGATCGTGATGGATATCGTGGAAATCCTCATCCTGGCAATGCTGACGAATATCAGCACACAATATGTGATCAACACATGGGGTAAGCTGACAAATACGCTGCGGCTGCCTAACTGGTATATTGCCATTGCAGTGCCCATCGGATTTGGCCTCTCGCTGCTTTATGCCGTGTATTTTATAGCGATAGATATTGTAAAAGCAAAGAAAGGGGTGATGGGGAATGTCGCTGACGCTTCTTGATCTTGTGCCCGTCCTTATGGTATTTACACTTTACTTTTTAGGTATGCCCATTGTTTACGCACTGTTTGGTTCTACCTTTTTTTATTTTGTTTTTATCGATACGACGTCTAAAAGCTGGTTAATTCTGCAAAAGGTCATGACTTCTACGCAGTCTTTCTCGATGCTGGCTATCCCTTTCTTCGTAATGGCTGGCTCCATCATGAATTACGGCGGTATCAGCGATAAAATGATGGATTTTGCTGAAGTTCTTACCGGACATATGAAGGGCGGGCTGGCACAGGTCAATGTAGTCTTAAGCATGTTGATGGGCGGCTGCTCCGGCTCTGCCAATGCCGATTGTGCCATGCAGAGCAAAATGCTGGTTCCGGAAATGGAAAAGCGCGGTTATTCCAAGGCGTTTTCCGCCGCTATTACAGCCGCCTCATCGGCGGCTACACCCGTGATTCCGCCCGGTGTCAATCTGATCGTCTTTACCCTGATCGCGCAGATCTCTCTGGGCCGCACTTTCGCTGCGGGCTATGTTCCCGGAATTTTAATGTCTGCGTCTATGATGATTGCCGTATCGATCATTGCCCGCAAACGCAACTACCCCACAACCCGCAACAAATTCCCCCATGTGCGGGAAATCTTAAAGCAGGCAGTGACTTCATTTTGGGGGCTGTTTTTCCCGTTCGGTATTATTCTGGGCATGCGTTTCGGCATATTCACGCCATCCGAAGGCGGCGCGGTAGCCGTGCTCTACTGCCTGATCATCGGTCGGCTGGTCTATCGACAGCTTTCCTTCCGAAAACACTTCATTCCGATCTTGCTCGATAGTATTGCCGGTACTGCCAGTGTCGTGTTGATTATGGTGGCCGCAAACGTGTTCGGATATTATATGACATGGGTCAATCTGCCGAGAATCGTTGCCAATGCCATGTTGGGCTTTACCGCGAACAAGTGGCTGTTCCTGATGATGTGTAACCTGATTCTGCTGATTATGGGCATGTTCCTGGAGGGCGGCGCGGCGCTGATGATCATTACCCCGCTCCTGCTGCCTGTTTCCAGACAGCTTGGTATCAATGATTACCATTTTGGGCTTGTTGCAATTGTCAACATCATGATTGGCGGCATTACCCCGCCCTTTGGCTCTATGATGTTTACAACCTGCGGCATTACCGGATGCCCGATCAGCAGCTTCTTGAAGGAAATCTGGCCGTTTATTATATCTCTGCTAATTGTTTTAATACTGATTACATTCTGCCCGATATTGGTTACATTCGTTCCGGATCTACTGTACGGGGCAGCCAGTTAAAGATACAGGTCTCTTGCGATATAGTGAAATGTCTGAGAGGTCCTCACCGGGCCTCTCAGATTTTTATACTCTCCTGTCCACTTTGAGACCGGACAATTATCTTTGGGCATAAAGGGTGCCGGCACCCTGCCAATAGTCACAAAAATATTGCGTACACCCGGGAATGGTCGAATTCTTCATGGGAATTCATCCTAGTATGATTTGATCCACATTTCACAAGCGAAGAGGAGTACTTATGACCTTTTACGAAGTGACGATGCAACATACCGAAGACAGTTTTGAGGCCTTGGCACACATGCAGTTCAATCTGTTCTGCACAAAAAATCGGATCGCGCGAACGGTACTCTGCCTTATAGCGGTTACGGCCGGGATTATTAACTTTTCGCAGTGGTGGGGTATTTTGCTGGTGGCATACGGTTGCTATTTAACGACGAGTACCTATAGCTCTGCCAACCATACGGCACACAAGCTTGCAGCACAAATTAAGAGATCGGGGCTGCCCTTTCCCGCTTCTCGCTATGTTTTTCAGGCAGAGGCAATGCAGGTGGTCAGTCTGCCGGAAGAACGTCGGACAGAACTCACCCTACCCTACGCCAAGATTCGGTGTCTGGGTGAAGATATGTATTATTTTTATATGTTTCGGGATGAAGTCGGCGGATACATGATTCCAAAGAATGCACTTAAAGACGAATCGGTAAATTTCCGAAGTTTTCTCGAGCAAAAATCCGGACTGATGTTCCAAACACGTTCGGCACCGGTTGTCCGCCTTCTACGATTAATTTATGCGCGGTCAAAGAAAGCGACCCCGTAGTCTTGGTCGTGCTGCACTCGACGCCGCTTCTGGTTCGGCGAACATCTTTAAGCGGAGCAGCGTTTTTATTCCGGTGGTGCAACCGCACACCGCTAGGTCAACTGAAAGGGGCAGCCGAAATGGGTGAAACATTGCAAATGCTCAGACAATTTAATATGCCTGCTGTGGTATTGCGCTTGACTCTGGCCATGCTTTTTGGAGGTATGCTCGGCATAGAGCGCACACAAAAGGGACGTGCGGCCGGTTTTCGAACCTATATGTTTGTATGCATGGGGGCCACTTTGACCATACTCTTAGGCCAATACGAAAGTGCGTTGTTGATGGGCAAATGGGCAGACATGGCAAAGCAGACCGGGGTGGGGGTGGATGTCTCCCGCTTTGGTGCACAGGTCGTCAATGGTGTCGGCTTTTTGGGTGCCGGAACTATAGTTGTAACCGGCAAACAAGAGATACAAGGGTTGACTACGGCAGCCGGTTTATGGGCCTCTGCCTGCATGGGGTTAGCCATTGGCGCCGGCGCATACGAGTGCGTCGTATTGGCTTTCGTGTTGATTTTTCTTTGTATCCGGGTATTTCCGCATTTAGAAACGAACATTATGGCCAGGACAAGATATATGAACATCTATGTGGAGTTTCGTTTCATGGATGATGTCGGGGAAATTATCAATCGTATCAAATTACAGGAGGCTAAAATCTACGAAGTGGATATTAACCGGGGTGACAAAGGGTACATACAGCACAGCGCAGTGTTTTTTATCAGGCTGAATAAGCGTCGCTCCCACAAACAGGTTCTGGCCGCCATCTCCGAATTTGAAAACGTTACAACCATTGATGAAATATAGGAGGTGCATTGTGTTTTCGATTTTGGATAGTTTTCGAGATATGAATTTTTTGTCTGTTGTCGTGCGCATGACGCTGACTGTGGTCTGCGGCGGCGTAATTGGCATTGAGCGGGGATATAAACGCAGGCCGGCAGGCTTTCGTACACATGTTTTAATCTGCCTTGGCGCGGCAATGACAACTTTGACCAGCCAATACTTGTATTTGGAAATGCATTATTATACTGATATGGCCCGCCTGGGGGCGCAGGTGGTCGCTGGCGTCGGATTTATAGGAGCGGGAACCATCATTGTCACTCATCACCAACGTGTTAAGGGGCTGACTACCGCAGCGGGCTTGTGGGGATCGGCAATCATAGGGCTGGCGCTGGGCAGCGGCTTTTATGAAGGGGGCGTTTTGATGACCGCACTGATCCTTCTGGCGGAACTGCTGTTTTCCAAATGGGAGTACTGGATTCTTCAACATGCACCGGAACTAAATTTATATGTGGAATATAATGGCGGAGGCTGCCTTGAAAATATACTTGGATTTTACCGTGAACAGCAACTGAAGTTGATTAACATGGAAATTAC
>DATMYZ010000390.1:0-4110 GCA_035560675.1 Clostridia bacterium | reverse complement strand
GTCCGCACGCCATATATTTTAAAGAACATTTTGGATTCAATTAGAGGTGAAACGGCAATGGATAAGATTAAAAAGAGTGACATCGACTATACTGATTCTGTCGAAGCGTCTCCTGGAGAAAAACCTGTTTTGGAAGCGGGTGAAAAGGTGTTCACCGTTGTTCTGCTGGTTTTTGGCTTGATTGCGTTTGCTATGTCCCTTCAGCTATGGATGAAGATGAGTGAGCCAAAAATTTCTTCAGCGGGTGCTCTGCCGCTTTTTGTGACAGGTCTGTGGGTTATACTGGCTGCGATGGCCATTTTTGAAAACCGAAAGCTTACTTCTCCGCTCAGCGGTTTAAAGGACAGGAGCGAACAGCTTATTGAGGGTCTTCAATATGCATTTCCACGCGACATAGCGGTTATGCTGGCTTTTATCGTCGCTTACTGTTTAGTGCTGTATTTAGGACTTAGCTTCTATATAGCCACCTCTCTTTTCCTGTATGGTGGTATGTGCTATTTATCTAAGAAACATTTTATAAAGAACCTACTCTGGACAGCGATGATCATGACGTTTATTGTTCTGGTCTTCCGCGTAATGTTCGGTGTTGTGTTTCCTTGATCCGGAGGTTTAAAATATGAGTGTATGGTATCATCTTGCGGTTGTGTTCCGCGAGCCTCTGCTTATTTTATTGATTGCTATTGGCACATTTGCTGGCGTGTATGTTGGCGCCATTCCCGGCCTGTCTGGAACAATGGCGGTTTCGCTGCTTGTTTCTTTTACCTTCGGATGGGAAACGCACAGTGCGCTCGCCGTCATGATCGGCGTATTTGTCGGCGCAGTTTTCGGTGGTTCGCGTTCTGCTATTCTTTTAAATATCCCAGGTGCCCCTGCGGCAGTTGCAACTACTCTGGATGGGTATAAGCTCGCTCAAAAGGGTCGTGCCGGTGAAGCTATGGGCATTGCAACCACCCAGTCGGTGGTGGGGACTCTGCTGGGTGTTCTTGCGCTGGCGACCTGCGCCCCGCTCGTGGCGCGTCTGGCAGTTAATTTCCACTCCGTTGACTATCTGATGCTGGCTATTATGGGCCTTATGATGGTGGGTTCGCTGTGTGCCCGTTCGGTAAAATTCGGCTTGATAGCAGGTGCCATCGGCATCTTTCTCGGCTGTGTCGGCGTGGATGGGCAGACCGCTGTGAGACGGTTTACCTTTGACATTGTCTATTTAAATTCCGGTGTCGACTATGTAGTGGCGATGATTGGCCTGTTCGGTGCATCTGAAGCGCTTGTTCAGATTACTGATCTCAAAACGGCACCTATCAAACAAAAAGTAGATAAAATTATTCCATCCTGGGCCGAGACACTTAAGCACCTGCCGCTGACGCTGCGTTCTTCGGTTATCGGTGTGCTGGTTGGCGCATTGCCCGGCGCAGGCGGCGATATTGCGGCCTTGCTCAGCTACGACCAAGCCAAGCGCACGGTGCGCAATCCAGAAACCCCCTTTGGCGAGGGAGCGGTCGAGGGTATTATCGCACCGGAATCTGCCAATAACGCTGCTATCGGTGGTGCATTTATACCGATGCTGACGCTCGGCATACCGGGTGATGCGGTTACCGCTGTCATGATCAGCGCATTGACCGTTCACGGTCTGCGCCCAGGTCCCAACCTGATTACCACCACGCCAGATCTGTTTTACCTGATTGTATCATGCCTGCTGCTGGCTTCTGTTTTTCTTCTGTTGTTCGGTTTGACTGGTATTAAGATTTTTACGAAGATTGTTGAAATTCCCAAAGCCATTTTGATGCCTACTATCATGGTGCTGTCGGTTATTGGTGCATTTGCTATCCGTAACAGCCTGTTTGATATTTTCTGGATGTTTGGTTTCGGTATTATCGGTTACTTCTTAAAGCGTTATAACTATCCGATTGCCCCCATCGTGTTAGGCATTATTTTGACCTCGCTGTTTGAAGCGAATTACCGCCGCGGCGTTATGCTTGAAGGCTCCATTCTTGGCATGCTGGCCAGCATTTTTACCAGTTCTATTTCTATGGTCTTGTTTGTACTCATCGTGGTGTTATCGGTGACACAGTCAAAGTGGTATAAGGAATGGTCCCGCCGCCGGGATGAAAAACTGTTTGCTCGGCGCAAAGCTGCGCAATGATTTTTAGGGGATCGTTCTGATTGACGACGCCAAAGTGGTGTAGGGTAATTTTAGTACGTCATTTAAAGTTTTTTAAAGACATGCAAGTGTTGGTCTCTTTATGTTATGACGTACTAAAGATGCTCGGGGTGCTCATGCGCGCGCCATTAGATTGGTATGCCCTTGCAAAATGAGAGGACGCACATTATGCGTTATATTACTGTTGATACGAAACTGGTTGGCCTGTTGGGGACACCGTTGAGTCAATCTGTTTCTTATCTTTTGCAAAACCAAGTTTACGAGCAAACTGGCATCAACTACTTCTATTTTCCTATTGAGGTTGCAGAGGCTCAGGCGTTGCCGGATGTTCTTACTGGTATCCGGGCCATGAATTTTATCGGCTTTGCAATCACAAAACCCTATAAAGAAACTATTTTGCAGTACTTAGATGAGCAAGATGACAGTGTTGTCCAGATGGGTGCTTGCAACACCGTGCTGATTCGGGAAGGCAAACTGGTCGGTTATAATACTGATGGCATCGGCTGCATCCGTTCCCTGGAGCAGGACGGTGGACTTAAGATTACCGGTAAAACTTTCTTCAGCTTTGGCGCTGGCGGTGCGGCACGGGCTGTCTGCTTTGAGCTGGCGCGTCATGGTGCCAAACGGATAGTCATCGCGTCCCCATTTGGAATGTGCGACCGTCTGGCTGAGGATATCAACCGCTATTTCCCAGAATTATGTATACCGGTGGACATTGGGGAAACGGATCGAATGTACGATTATGTCCGGCACGCAGATGTTTTGCTAAATTTAAGCGGCATTGGCATGACCCCCCATGAGAAAGAAACGCCTATGGAAAATCCCTGCTTTCAGTCCCACCAAGTCTGTTACGATGCGGTGTACCAGCCAGAGAAAACCCGCTTTCTTCTCGAAGCTGAAGCCGCCCGATGCCAAACGCTTAACGGACTTGGCATGGTAATTTATCAGGGACTTGAACAGATTAAGCTTTGGGCAGGCGTCACTGCTCCAGCTCACATCATGTTTGATGCGGTAAAGAATACCTTATAATACAATTTCAACGCTACCCAGGAGAGTGAACAAATGAAAACAATACAACTACGCAATGTGACGATCGGATCTGGAGCGCCTAAAGTGATCGTTCCCATTGTTGCCTCTACACATGAAGCCATTATTGCCAAGGCTGGTGAGCTTCGGCAGCTTCCGCTCCATGTAGTGGAATGGCGCGCAGATTTTTTTGAGGACGTATTCCATTTGGATAAAGTTTCGGAAACTCTGCAATGCCTTCGTACAGTACTGGGCAACACCCCTATTCTGTTTACATTTCGCACTAAAAAAGAGGGCGGAGAAAAAGATATAGGTATGTCCGAATACACGGCGCTTAATAAATTAGCCGCTCGATCTGGCTGTGTTGACGCCGTAGACGTTCAAATTTTTTCGGGAGACGCCTTTGTGCAAGAGAACATAGATAATATTCATAAAGCCGGCGTCATCGTTGTAGGCTCCAATCACGATTTTGGTAAAACACCCGGTAAAGAGGAGCTTCTATACCGCCTGCGCAAAATGCAGGAAATGGGCGCGGATATCCCTAAAATTGCGGTTATGCCTCAGAGCGAGTCAGATGTTCTGACCTTGCTTGGTGCTACGGAGGAGATGTATTCCAAATATGCCGACAGGCCTATTGTTACCATGTCAATGTCCGCTCTTGGTGTTGTAAGCCGGGTCTGCGGCGAAACGTTTGGCTCTTCGATGACGTTTGGTGCTGTTGGTCAGGTTTCCGCCCCTGGGCAGATTCCAGTGGAACAACTCAATGCCATGTTGGAGATCATTCACAATTCGCTATAACTACTTGTCGCAAGTGTTACTCAGTAAGAGACAGAGAAAACAGCCGTTCTGGCTGTTTTCTCTGTCTCTTATACATTTTAAGGTCGTTAAAGGAAAAGTCTGTTTTGATGGTTAATTCAGTTGCATTA
>DATMYZ010000389.1:0-4013 GCA_035560675.1 Clostridia bacterium | reverse complement strand
ATTTACAATTTAGCCCAAAAAACTTGCCAATTGGAAGTCGCTGTGATATACTAAAAATACTAATGGCGGTTGACATTTTTTTATCGTAAGGTGATAACCGCACATAATGCAAGTTGAATGGGAGGAAATTTCATGAAAAAGTATTTGGCAATTTCAATGGCACTGGCGCTTGTGCTGGTACTCGCAGCCTGTGGTGGCACATCGTCCGCTCCGGCTTCTTCTGCGTCTCCGGCACCTTCGTCCGCCGCGCCGTCTTCTTCTGCGGCTCCCGCAGGCCCGACTGTTAAGGGTGACTTTATCATGGCTACCGGTGGCACTTCAGGCACCTACTACGCTTTTGGCGGCGTTATCTGCCAGGTGCTCAATGGGGCTACCGGCTCTAACATCACCGCGAACTCCACTGGTGCTTCAGTTGAGAATATTCGCCTGCTCGAGTCCGGCGATGCCGATCTTGCTATCGTCCAGACCGACATCATGGCTTATGCCGTTGGCGGCACCACGCTTGAAACCTTTAATGGACAACCTGTCAATAACGTTAAGGCAATAGCTTCTCTCTATCCTGAGGTTGTTCATTGCGTAACCACTAATATGGCCATCAATACTGTTGCCGACCTCAAGGGCAAGGTCGTTTCGATGGGCGCTCCCGGTTCGGGCACTCGTGCAAATGCTGAGCAGTTCCTCGAGGCTTATGGCCTGACCGTTAATGACGTTCAGGTTCGTGACCTCTCCTTCGCAGAGTCCGGCAGCGCACTTCAGGACGGCACTATCGACGCAGCGTTCGTTGTAGCTGGCGCTCCTAACAGTGCCATCACCGAACTGTCTGTCTCCAAGCCTGTTAAGATCGTGTCTATCGGCGACGCAGAGCGTGCCGCTATGATCAAGAAGTACCCCTTCTATGCTGATTATACAGTTGCTAAGGACGTTTATAAGACCGAAGCCGATGCCACTACCCTCGCAATCAAGGCAGTTCTAATTGTTCGCGCTGAGATGTCCGACGACGATGTTTATGCGCTGACCAAGGCTCTATTTGATAATCAACCCGAGCTGGCCGCTGCGCACGCTAAGGGCGCCATCCTCTCCACCGACTCCGCCATGATCGGCGTTGTTCCCGGAAACGTACACCCCGGCGCTGCCAAATATTATACCGAGATCGGCGTAAAGGTTCCGTAAAGGAAACCTTATCCAGATTTAGTCTTGGATATTAAAAGGTATTTACGCGGGCGGGCGAGAGCCATCTCGTCCGCCTGCATTCTTCTTGCTGTTATTATTCTGTTGGTGTTGCTGCCTTTACTCCCGCCCAGTCTTGTGATATCTTCCCGGGGCAAAGTCCGTTATGAGAAGGTTATCACATCTACCGAGTGTGAAGTAGGATTTAGGCATTCGGTCAACAAAGGGCTGATTCGCGAGGTGTACCGCTTAGATCCCGAAAACAGGCTGATTACGCTGGAAGAAGGCTATTTTCAAAGCTATGGTGCAGGTATGATAGATACCATTAAGGAAACTGCCGATATGAATTTTCGGCAGGAGGGTGATTTTTACATTTTGGATTTTAAACCGGAGTGGAAAGCATCTATCGGATATATAGGGGGGAATATCGCCGGACACGTTTTTAAATACGGCGATGATACACTGGAACTCGGGAAGTTGTACCCGAAACAACCGTTTTCAATTTCGATATCACGTCGCAGCATTTTAAAGAGGCTGCTGCGGCTTACCTAAATGTCGATTCCTTGCACAAACAAAAGTGTATACAATCAATCGATCTTCGACCGAATCGGTCGGAAAGGGTGAGAAAATTGCTTTTCAAAAAGAAAGTAAAACCGGAGGATATTGATTTATCTACTCTGGATAAAGAAAGCGCTTACAGAACCTTTACGGGTTGGCAGAATACCGTTATCACTATCATTCTTGTCTGCTTTACCACCTTCCAGCTGTTTTCTTCCATCACAGGACGTGTGCCGCAGCAGCAGGTTCGTTATATCCACCTCGGATTTGCAATCGCGCTCGCGTTCTGGCTCTATCCCGCGTCTGTAAAATTCAGCCGCACGAAGCTCAATATTTTTGATCTGTTGTTCGGCGTAGCGTTTGTCGGCGTTATTAGCTATTGCGTTTTAAATTATACCGAACTGTTAAAGCGTGCCGGCCGTTTCAGTGATATGGACATGTATGTTGGCATTCTGGCGATTATTCTACTTATTGAAGCCTGTCGGCGTGTTGTTGGTGTTCCAATCGTTGTAATCGCCTGTATTTTTATTCTGTATGCCCGTTTTGGCGCGTATATGCCGGGCTTTTTGCGCCATCGCGGTTACACGATGAAGCGTATTATCACGCATCTGTTCTACACGACCGAGGGCATTATTGGTACGCCTATCGGCGCATGCTCAACTTTCATTTTCTTGTTTATCATGTTTGGCGCATTCCTTGAAAAGACTGGCATCGGTCAGTTCTTTATCGATATTGCCAACTCGCTGGCGGGCTGGGCGGCCGGTGGACCCGCAAAGGTTGCCGTTCTTTCTTCTGCGCTGCAGGGCACCGTTTCGGGCTCTTCGGTTGCCAATACCGTTTCTACCGGCTCGTTTACCATTCCGTTGATGAAGTCTTTGGGCTATAAACCGGAATTTGCGGCGGCGGTCGAGGCTGCGGCTTCTACTGGTGGCCAGATTATGCCGCCCATTATGGGCGCGGCGGCTTTCTTGATTTCTGAGGCTGTGGGCGTTCCTTATCTCGACGTTGCCAAGGCGGCTATCGTTCCCGCGCTGCTCTATTTCTCAGGTATCTGGATTATGGTGCATTTTGAGGCCAAGCGGCTGGGCTTGTTGGGCATTCCACGCGAACAGCTTCCCAAGGCAGGTCCGCTGATGAAAACCCGTGGACATCTTATTATTCCGCTATTCACAATCATCATTTTGTTGGTTATAGGTTTTACTACGACCCGTGCTGCGCTACTTGGCACGCTGACGTGTATTATCGTTCCCTATTTCAGCAAAAATACCAGAGTACCATTTAAGGATGTGGCCATGGCTTATCCTAATGCGGCGCGCAACATTATCTCTGTGGCCTGTGCCTGTGGTGTTGCCGGTATTATCGTTGGTGTTGTTACGCTGACCGGTCTGGGTCTTAAACTGGGTGAAAGCCTTGTATCGCTTACGGGCGGCCACTTGTTCCTGACCCTGTTCTTCGCGATGATCACCTCTATTGTTCTTGGCATGGGTGTCCCCACTACCGCGAACTATCTGATCACTTCGACAATCGCCGCGCCGATTCTCGTCAAGCTGGGTGTGTCCGTCTTCACCGCGCACATGTTCTGCTTCTATTTTGGAATCGTGGCGGATATAACGCCCCCTGTTGCTCTGGCAGCTTATGCCGGTTCAGCTATTGCAAAGAGCGATCCTTTCAAGACTGGTGTCAACGCTTCTAAGCTGGCTATCGCGGCTTTCCTTGTGCCGTACCTGTTCGTGTATAACCCTCAGATGATTCTGATTGGGGCAACGCCGTTGAATATGATTCAGGTTATCGCTACCTCGCTGATTGGCATGGTGGGTATTGGCTCAGGTCTTACTGGCTACTTCCTCACCGATGCGCGGTGGTATGAGCGTCTGTTCTTGGTTGCGGGCGGTCTCGGCATGTTGAAGCCGGGCACCATCACAGACGTTATTGGTTTTGTCGTGCTGTTGGCTATTGCTTTCCTGCAACACACGCGTATTAAGAAGAATGCTGTTGCCTAATTCGTTTTATTAGCTTGAATTAAAATGGTGCGGTCTTTTTGACCGCACCATTTTTTAAAGGTGGAACAGCATTTTAAAATGCTGTTCCAATCTTCAGAATTAACCATTATAGAAGACGAATTGCATTTGATTTTATCTACCGCAGCTTAACTTAACCCGTGGTGCTATTAAAAAACAAGGGACTTGATACAGACGGGATTAGGGTTACGCAAACAAATATTGATGAGGAAAGCGACAGCAAAGGCCAAAAGTTTAGAAGCTAAACGTGTCATTAATCCTCAAAGGGAT
>DATMYZ010000388.1:0-4846 GCA_035560675.1 Clostridia bacterium | reverse complement strand
ATGTAAAAGAATCATGCTAAACTAATCGCAATTCAAAAGTATAGAGTTTGTACGGAGGATTATATGCCGAACGCCGGACAGCTTAAACAGAGCATTCTGAAGATTTATAACGCAATAAATATGCAGATGTTCCATATAGGCGTCCAGCGGCAGAGCGTAGATTTTATCGGAAATAAAATTGTAATTGTCTCCATCAATTCTCGCGTACCAGCCCTCAAGGTTTTGGAGTCGGAGTATCCTGAAACGGTGCAGCAGGTGGACTACCTTCTGTCAGCGCAATTTAAAAAGCGGATCTGGGCTGAATTGGAAACACAGTTGGGATTCCATATTGTGACAGTTTTTAAAGATTATGATGCTGAAACTGAGTTTTCTGGTACCACGATTTTATTAGACTGTGACATAACATATTATTTAGATTGATAGATTAAGCGGAGCTTTGCGTTGCAAAGAGTTGTTTATTCGTCGGTTTTACTTTACAAGGGTGAAGTATGACTGACGTTTTTTATTTTTAAAACTACGGGTGTCGTTTTATACCATTGTGCAATGGCGCGCAATGGATGGAACGGCATTTTTGTTTATGTAAACCTATCACAGAAAGGATGATGAATATGGCGTCAAGCCACCTGCTTGAAATTCGCAACGTTCAGCATGTATTTTACCGAGACGGAAAGAAGGTTAAAGCGCTGTGTCCTACCAGCTTCACCGCCCAACCGGGGCAATTTATCAGCATCATAGGCCCTTCCGGCTGCGGAAAATCGACACTGTTTAACATTATTGCAGGGTTGATTGCGCCTTCGGGCGGACAGGTTTTGTGCAGGGACAAGAATATCGTCGGAGAAACCGGCACTGTGGGGTATATGCTTCAGAAGGATATGCTGCTTCCATGGCGCACCATTCTGGATAATATCATCTTGGGTATGGAGATTAGGGGAATTCCACGCAAACAGTCGGTAGAAAGTGCGATGCCCCTCATAGAAAAATATGGACTAAAGGGCTTTGAAAACCACTATCCGAGAGAACTTTCAGGCGGTATGCGCCAGCGCGCCGCGCTGCTGCGCACACTCTTGTATGACCGTGATATTATCTTGCTAGATGAGCCTTTTGGCGCACTAGACGCACAGACCCGCCTTTGCATGCAAAGCTGGCTGCTGCAAATATGGCAGGATTTTCAGAAAACGATACTATTCATCACACATGATATAGACGAGGCCATCTATCTGTCGGACGATATTTATGTGTTTGCGCCACGCCCAGGTTATATTAAAACCAAAATTACGGTGGATCTGCCGCGGCCCCGCACGACCGAACATATGACATCTCCAGAATTTATGCAGCTCAAAAATCGGCTGCTCGACCTGCTTAATCCGGATAAACAGGACACCGGATTCAACGCAGAACAAACTACCGCTTAAAGATAGGAGATCGAATATATGGAAGCAAAAGCAATGTCAATTTCAGAAATGCAGATGGCAACATCCAGTCAAACGCTCGTTGAAGAACTGCACGACGAGGCGGTTTTCGAACGGCGACAATATCAATATATTCTGGCGGGCCAGCTGATCGTAGCGCTTCTCCTGTTTGCAAGTTGGGAGATTTTTACCTATTTAGGCTGGCTGAATCCCTACTACTGGAGCAGCCCAAGCTCGATATTAAAAACCGGCTGGATTCAATTGACAAAGGGCACCCTGCTCGTGGATGTCGGTTACACCTCCGGGTCAACAATTCTGGGTTTCATCTTTGGCACGCTGACCGGTTCAATGCTTGGCCTTTCGTTCTGGTGGAGCAAGCGGTATGCCGGTATCAGCGAACCGTATCTCATCGTATTGAATGCTGTGCCAAAACTGGCACTGGCCCCCGTGTTGGTTATCATGTTCGGTATCGGATTTTACTCCAAGGTCATTCTTGCCTTTTCAATGACGGTCATATCTTCGGCGCTATCAGCTTACAGTGGCGTAAAAAGTGTTGATGCTGATATGGAAATCTTGTTGAATTCACTTGGTGCGAATCGTCTTCAAATTTTTACAAAGGTGGTGGTGCCCTGGTCTATGCCCTGGATTGTCAGCAGCCTGCGTGTTAACATAGCCCTCGCGTTGGCAGGCGCTATTGTTGGTGAGTTTATCTCTTCGCGCCACGGCGTAGGACGTATGATAATCTATGCCGGTACCATTTTGGATATCAATCTGGTTTGGGTGGGCGTCATGGTACTTTCCGTGTTGTCCATTGCCATGTACTGGGGTGTTGTTTCGCTTGAAAAATGGCTTTCAAAGCACTTTTCAATCATCATTTAAAACCATTTGCCATTCAATAACCTGTTATAGATTAGAAAGGAAAGGTCACCATGAAAAAAGTAAAACTGCCAGGTCTTTTTGCTTCAATAACTGCTGCCGCTATAGCGATTACAGGCCGCGGTTCTACTTCGATGGTCGCTCCTGCGCCCAGTTCAGCTGCGGCCGCAGCGCCAGCTTCCAGTGCCGCGTCCAGCAGCAAACCGGCCGCTTTGAAAAAGGTCATCATTGCGGAACCTGTTCACCTTACTGGTTATCTGCCGCTATATGTTGCAATACATGAAGGTTATTTTGCAGATGAGGGCCTCAAGGTTGAGGTCATTCAGGCCACTGGCGGTGCGCATGTAACCGCAGTCGTTTCTGGAGATGCATGGGGCGTTATCGGTGGTGTCGATTCCAATGCACTGGCCAATAAAAACAATTCCGATCCGATTACCTCGATCGTCAACGTTGTCAACCGTGCCAACGTCTATTTGTTCGCCAAAACTGGACTGGAGCCCGCAAGCAACAGCGACGCTGATTTAGCGGCATTTATAAAGGGCAAAACTATTGTGGCCGGCCGTCACGGCGGTTCACCAAACTTGCTGACTCGCTACCTGCTGATTAAGCTCGGGCTTGACCCTGAAAAAGACGTGACACTGGTTGAAAATTCTGACGCATCGGTCGTCAACACGATGATTCAGCAGGGTCAGGGCGAAATTGGCAACGGTGCCGAGCCGCAGGTAGTCAGCGGTATTACCTCTGGCATTTGGTGCGAGCCATTCTATAAGTTCCCCGACCTGGGCGATTTTTCCTATTCGGTTATCAGCGTTAAAAAATCCACCATCGCCAAGGATCCTGAGACTTGCCAGAAGTTTGTCAACGCCATGGTTCGCGCGTTAAAAACAGTTCAGACGGACAAAGCCACAGCTGAGAAGATTCTCCGCAAGGAGTTCCCGACTCTGAACGACGCCGGGGTTAAAGCCGCTCAAGATCGTGCTTATGCCGATTCTCTCTGGAGCCCGGATGGCCTGATCAGCGAGAAAGCGGTGGACACCGATATGGACGTTTTAATCAAGTCCCAAATTTACGAGGGTGCTTATGACTACAAAACACTGGTGGATATGCAGTTTGTAAAAGCCGCCAACTAAAGCCTAAAGACAGAGGTGTATTTATGCAATCGCTTAATCAGCTGTTTGAGCAGACGGCGACCGCGCTACTGATTGTGGATGTTCAAAATGATTATTGTGACAAAAACGGCGCACTAGCCCGCGCGGGTTTTGATGTTTCTGGCGTCGCCGCCATGATGCCCAACCTGCACAATTTGCTCGATGCTGCACATGCTTGTGAAATGCCGGTGGTGCTGGTGCAAACTTCGCACGACAGCTCAACCGATTCCTCCGCATGGCGTGACCGGGCGGAGGGCAAAATGCAAGAGGTTTGCCGCCCGGGAAGCTGGGGCAGCCAGTTTTATCAAATAGAGCTGATGCCGGAAGACGTTATTATTACAAAAAGCCGTTATAGCGCGTTTGTAAACACGAAGCTAGACCTGGTACTGCGCGCGAGAGAGATCAAAACACTTATTGTAGCCGGTGTGGCAACCAATGTCTGTGTTGAAAGCACTGCCCGTGACGCCTGCATGCTTGATTACCGCGTGGTACTCGCCAATGATGCCTGCGCCAGCTTTTCTGCCATAGCGCATCATATGGCGGTGAACAATATTGAGGGCTATTTTGGACGTACTGCCAACGTTGCACAGATTATTGAAGCGCTGCACGTTTCGGTAACCTTAGTGACCTCATGATAATGCAATCAGGTAAGGCGACCACGCTAGGGGTTGTTATGGCGTCGTTTATGTTTTTCCTTAAAGCGACGCTTTTATAGCAAATTATTCGTCGTTTTTACATTTAAAAGCAAGCCTTAAATAGCCAGTCAATAATAAACGGAGCTAGGGAGTAAGCTCAAAAAACTTACTCCCTAGCTCCATTTTTTCTTTCCGTCATAAGAGCAAGACGGCTTATGTATGGAAAACTTTTTCTAGGGTCTGTATTAGCTTTTCTATATCACCGTCAACGAAGCAATAACCGTTCATTCCGCAACTTTTCGCGCCGTCGATATTTACCTGAACATCATCGATAAAAAAGCATTCCTCTGGCTTTAGCGAATAACGTTCAAATAGCTTTTCGTATATTTCCCGGTCGGGCTTGCCACATTTTTCTTCTGCTGACAAAATGGTGCCATCAAAAAGTGTAATGCCCGGAATAATATGTTTAAATGCATGGATACGCATGCTGGTGTTAGAAAGCAGATAGACACCATAGCCCTTATCTTTAACCGTTTTTACAACCTGTTCCATACCCTCTTTGGGTGTTAAGGCATATTCGTGCCAATGTTGCAGGCATTGTGCCGCTGCTGTTTTCTGAGCCTTTGTTTCAAGCCTTTCCTGAGCCGCCTCTAGAAGTTCATCTTCGGTAAGTGCTCCTTTATCTACCAAAACCCATTCGTAGCTGCCAAATAGCGCATCGGCAACCGCCAAAGCGTCCTGCTCGTTTTCTGTGAATCTTCGGCAGACATTCATAGGT
>DATMYZ010000387.1:0-8652 GCA_035560675.1 Clostridia bacterium | reverse complement strand
AATCTATTGACACCAAGAGTTAGAGGTGTTAAACTATTTACGGTTAGGAAGAGCTAACCGTTTGTAAAACAGCTTGGCTTTAATTTAAGCCAAATGAAACGGAGGAGGAAATATGATGCCTCTTACAATGGCTAAACCGGGAGAAGTTAATTTTATCTGCAAAATTACTGGAAAGGACGAAGTGCGCCAGCACCTGGCCGAACTTGGCTTTGTGGTGGGAGAACGCGTAACGGTCGTTTCTGAAATAGGCGGGAATATGATATTATCTATTAAAGACAGTCGCATTGCGCTGGATAAAGGCATGGCAAATAGAATTATTATATAGGGAGTGATTAATACATGAAAACATTGAAAGAAGTCGGCATAGGTCAGACGGTAACGGTTGTCAAGCTGCATGGAGAAGGTGCGGTAAAGCGCCGCATCATGGACATGGGCGTAACCAAGGGCGCTCAGGTCTATGTGCGCAAGGTGGCTCCGCTGGGCGACCCCATCGAAGTAACGGTGCGCGGCTATGAGCTGAGCATTCGTAAGGGCGATGCAGAAATGGTCGAGGTCGAATAACATATTTGTCATCGGGTTAGCAATTTCTAACCCTGTCGCAAGGAGGAGTATACATGGATATTAAAATAGCACTTGCCGGTAACCCGAACTGTGGTAAAACCACGATGTTCAATGACCTGACCGGCTCTGCCCAATACGTTGGCAACTGGCCCGGCGTTACCGTAGAGAAAAAAGAGGGCAAGCTTAAAGGCTTCAAAGACATCATTATTCAGGATCTGCCCGGCATTTATTCGCTGTCTCCCTACACGCTTGAAGAGGTTGTAGCCCGCGGCTATTTGGTCAATGAAAAGCCCGACGCCATTATCAACATCGTAGACGGCACAAACATTGAGCGTAACCTTTATTTGACCACGCAGCTCACTGAGCTTGGTATTCCTACTATTATCGCGGTAAACATGATTGATATTGTGCGCAAAAACGGTGATGTCATCGACCTTGCTAAATTAAGTGCCGCGCTGGGTTGTGAGGTTATTGAGACATCGGCACTTAAGGGCGTTGGCTCTGAGCAGGTTGCCAAAAGAGCGGCTGAGCTTGCAAAAAGCAAAACTGCTGTCAACATGCCCTCTGTCTTTAACGGCAGCGTCGAGCATGCCATTGCGCACATCGAAGAGTCGCTAGAGGGCAAGGTACCGGAACGCACCCTGCGTTGGTATGCCATCAAGCTGTTTGAGCGTGACAGCAAGGTCATCGCGGAGCTTAAGCTTGATGCAGCTCTGCTGTCGCATATCGAAGAGCATATTGTCGCCTGCGAAGCCGAAATGGACGACGATGCCGAGAGCATCATCACCAACCAGCGTTATGCTTACATTTCTAAGGTCGTTTCGACCAGTGTCAAAAAGAAAAAGCACTCCAAGTTTACCGGGTCGGATAGAATCGATCAGATCGTCACCAACCGTATTCTGGCGTTGCCCATTTTTGCCGCAATCATGTTCATCGTCTATTATATTTCAATCACGACTATTGGCGATATGTTGACAGGCTGGACCAACGACATGCTGGTAGGCGAATGGATTATGGCACCACTCGGCGAATGGATGGTTGGCATCGGCGTCGCAGACTGGCTCACTGGTCTGGTTGTGGACGGTATTGTTGGCGGCGTGGGTGCTGTTATCGGCTTTGTGCCGCAGATGCTCGTGCTGTTCCTGCTGCTCTCTATCCTTGAAGATGTTGGCTACATGGCCCGCGTCGCGTTCATCATGGATAGAATATTCCGCAGATTCGGCCTTTCGGGTAAGTCTTTCATCCCAATGCTCATCGGCTCTGGCTGTTCGGTGCCTGGCATTATGGCCAGCCGCACCATCGAAAATCAGCGTGACCGCCGCATGACCATTATGACCACCTCATTTATTCCCTGTGGCGCTAAAATGCCCATCGTCGGCCTAATTGCGGGTGCGCTGTTCGGCGGCGCATGGTGGGTCGCCCCTTCCGCTTACTTTATAGGCGTGGCGGCCGTTATCGTTTCCGGTATTATCCTTAAGAAGACTAAAGCTTTTGCCGGAGACCCTGCACCGTTTGTTATGGAGCTGCCCGCCTATCATGTTCCCGCTGCTGGCAATGTTCTGCGCAGCACCTGGGAGCGCGGTTGGTCCTTCATCAAGCGTGCCGGTACTGTTATTCTTGCCGCCAGCGTTCTAATTTGGTTTACCTCAAGTTTTGGCTTTGTGGACGGCAGCTTTACGATGGTCGAGGATATGGATCATTCGGTTCTTGCAGCTGTCGGCGGCGCCATTGCCCCTCTATTTGCTCCCTTGGGATTTGGCACTTGGCAGTCCACGGTAGCTACCGTTATGGGTCTTGTAGCTAAAGAAGAGGTCGTCGGTGTGTTCGGCGTACTCTACGGCGTGGCCGGCGATGCACTCGCAATGGTTGAAGAAGGCGCTTTGGATGGTCTTTCACCTATCGCGGCGCACTTTACCACTTTATCTGCCTTCTCCTTTCTGCTGTTTAACCTGCTATGCGCACCCTGCTTTGCCGCAATGGGCGCTATAAAGCGCGAAATGAATAATGCAAAATGGACATGGGCTGCCATCGGCTACCTTTGCGTATTCGCTTATATCATTGCGCTTATAGTTTATCAGCTGGGCCTGTTCTTTACCGGCAACGGCTTTACGGTTGGTACCGCCGCTGGCGTTCTATTCCTGGCTGCTCTGCTGTGGCTGCTGTTCCGCAAAAACCCCTATGAGCACTACAGAGAGGAGCGCCACACAAAACTGGAGGCGAATTCTAATGTTTGAGATCTTTTCGGCGAATCTTCCTACAATAATTGTCGGGGCAATCGTCTTTGGTGTTATTGCATTGGTTGTCATCAAGTTAATTAAAGATAAGATCAATCATAACAGTAGCTGTGGCTGCGGCTGCGCGCATTGCCCAAGCTCGGGCGCATGCCATCACAAATGATTTCGGCACGGGGTGTGGGCAAAATGTTCACACCCCTTTGCTTTGGAGGGTTTTAATGCAACTTACAGCTTCACAAGTGAGATATCTTCTGGCGATATCTGAATTATCCGAAAATAAAGCCGCCGTAAGTTCATCTGACATTGCTGACATGTTAAAAGTCACCCGCCCTTCGGTCAACAAAATGCTGGAGGTACTTTCCAATAAAAACCTACTTGAAAAAAAGCGGTACGGTACTGTCCGTTTGACCGATTTGGGCGTTGAAATATCTAACGATTGCGGCGAACGGGTATCCAGATTGTCGGATAAACTGGCAGACTCACTGGGATTTGCATCTGACGATATCAAGCGATGCTCTATTATTCTGGTCAGCGAAATGCCCAATCTGGCACTTTAGAAAATCCGCTTTTATAGCGCCATAGGCTCATCTAACAACCACTATTAAATATAAGCGGCCAAAAAATCGCGCAGCCCCGCCATCCAGGCTGCGCTTGTGTCCCCGTGGCATAAGGCCTTTTAACCCAGTCATTAAACGAAATGATTATGGCTGCTGTTCAACCGCATTCTGTCGGCCCAAGTTTAGCGCTTATAGAAAGCAGGATAAGTTTGTGACGGAAAACTTCCATCAATCTTCACTAATGTTGTTCCACGAGCTTCTGGCGGCGATTGTCACCGCTATGGAGGCCAGAGACAGCTATACCGCCAGCCATTCCTCCCGCGTGGCCGACATTACTGAATACCTGTGCAGATGGCTGCAATTGCCGGCTAGTGAAACCGAACTGATACATATTGCTGCTCATGTCCACGATATCGGAAAAATCGGTATTCCCGATGCCATCTTACATAAATCAGGAAAATTAACTGACGGCGAATGGCAAATCATGCGGCGGCACCCTGTGATTGGCTTCAATATTCTAAGCAAGGTCGGCGGTTTTGAAGATATTGCCCTATGTGTACGTTATCACCACGAGTGTTGGGACGGTTCAGGCTATCCGGATGGCCTTTTGGGCGAGGCAATTCCTCTGGGCGCGCGTATTATCTCGTTAGCCGATTCGATAGATGCTATGCTCAGCGTGCGCAAATATCGCCAAAAGCTGACAGTCGAGTTTTGCCGCAGCGAAATATCCAGATGCTGCGGTAGCATGTATGACCCCAAAATTGCCAACCTGATATTGGCACACTGGGCCGAGATGGAGCATCTATTGAGCCTGGAGGATTAATTGAAGCAGCGGTCAGTCTTTTAGATTGACACGAATTGGCAGCTGTAATATAATAGCAATGCAAACGCAAACGATTTGCGTTTGCATTTTTTATTAGAGTGCTCTTTGCACCAAAAGAACAACATCGCGACGGTATTAACTATTAAGACGTCTATCTGGCCTTGGAGGAAATATGACGGAATTTATTGATTTTTATAACGCCATGCGGCAGCGAGGGCTTAAAAGCACTAAGACCCGACTGTCCATACTGTCTATACTGGCTCAAAGCGAGCAACCGCTCGACGCTGAACAGGTATATTTGGCGTTGAAGGCTCGAAATATTTTTGCTAATCTTTCCACCGTTTACCGTGCACTAGAGGTGCTTGCCCAAAAAGAACTGATAACCGGTCTAACCCTGTCCGCTGCTCATCGGACACTGTATGCGCTTAGACAGAATATCCACCGCCACTACCTTGTATGTCTGGGCTGCAAAAAGATGCTTCCTGTCGAGGGATGCCCACTGTCGGATTACGAAAGGCAGTTAGAGCAACAAACCGGCTACCTTATTTCAACGCATGAGCTTGACTTGTACGGTTATTGTCCGATGTGTCAGCATAAGAATTTCCCATGAGGTGTAATATGCAAAAAAAGCAGAATAATATTTCGGAGAACACTGTCACGGAACAGCGCAAAGCGGGAGTCGACGTTTCTATAGTCATCACTCTGGTGATTATTACCATACTGCTAGCCTATTTGCTGTTTTCATTCGCCAGAGTCGTAGATGCCGCCATCATCGACCGGCTCCAGATTTTTAACACTATTTTCATCAGTATTCTAATGCAGGCATTCCCCTTCATGCTCATTGGAATCTTTGTCTCGTCGGCCATGGAGGTTTTTGCGCCTGATGAATTCGTCGTCAGCATCTTCACCTCTCGGTTTGGGCTGGGCTTTGTGACCGCCATGTTCGCTGGACTGCTTTTTCCAGTTTGCGAATGCGCCATTGTACCGGTTACTACGCGTCTAGTAAAAAAAGGCGTAGCGCTGCCGATAGCAGTCACCTTCATGCTGTCTGCACCCATTATCAACCCCATCGTTATTGTGTCCACGCTATATGCCTTTCCGGGGCAGCCGCATGTTGCGTTTTTCAGGATCTTCTTCGGTCTTAGCATCGCCTTATTGGTGGGCCTTATTCTATTTTTGCTAGACGCTAACAAAAGCACGCTGTTAAACGGGCAGGATGACTGCGCCTGCGGCTGCCATGGGCATGACCACTGCGGTTGCTGCAGTACGACAGTAGATCAAGCTCATGATGTGGATGACCCAGTTCTTGCCCCCCGCACCATACCACAAAAGCTGCAAGCGATGTTTTTGCACGCTGGCGAGGAGTTTTTTGGCGTAGGCCGTTATCTCGTGTTTGGGGCGTTGCTCACTAGTATGATTCAGATACTTGTTCCGCGAGCATGGTTTACGGGCTTGAGTGAGAAAAGCGGCCTGCCGCTGTTGATCATGATGGCTGTGGCGTTTTTGTTTTCGGCTTGCTCAACCTCCGACGCATTTATTGCCAAAAGCTTTGTCGGCCGGTTTTCTCTTGCTGCCATTATGGGCTTTCTGGTATTCGGACCGATGATGGACATTAAAAATATTCTGATGCTGCTGGCAAGCTTTAGGAAAAAATTTGTCGCAGCACTGGTGTTGATAATTTTTATTGCCAACTTTTTAATGCTGCATTTTTTTGCATTTCTTTTTTAAAGGAGACACCATATGGAACGGTTACGCCACCTTAACGCCACCATCGCCCTAAAAATTTTTCTGCTGTTGGGATTTGCTGTATTTTTTGTCGTCACGATTGTAACTGGCACGGTACGGCTCTATGTTCATCCGAGAATTATTCCGTTTATTCTTTTCGCAGCAGTCGCTATGGTAATCATTGCGTTGCTGCTGAGCCGCAAGCTGTTTTCGCCGATTCGAGCGAGCCTGGATGTTTGGCTTCTATTCTTTGCTGTGCCATTGCTGATGGCATTCACCATTCCTGCAAAGCCCTTTGATGCCAGCACCGACACGACGGGCACGGTACAGCTTATCAGTAATTCTGCCGCAATGAGCGCTGCCCAGGCAGATGCCTCTACCTCTTCATCTGTGAGTGAATCTCCTAGCGGCACTGCCGATATCTCTCAGACGCTGCCACAGGTTGAGATACAAAAACCAGACCTTTCACTTCAGGATGGTGTACTGGCGCTGACCAGTGAAAATTTTTATGCGGGTTTGTGCGAGGTATACGACCATCTGGATAACTACAAAGGCGTTCCCATATCACTGGTGGGGTTTGTTTTAAAAGATAGCAGCTTTACAGAGAATGAGTTTGTTCCTGCAAGGCTGATGATGGTCTGCTGTGCGGCCGATATGCAGCCGGCCGGGCTTTTGTGCCTATATGACGGCACCGCGCAGCTGAAAGTCGATTCCTGGGTCAAGGTTGACGGCATCATTGGCGAAACGTCCTTTGAGGGGGAAACTATTCCCTGCATTCTGGCCCAAAGTGTCACACCCGCCGCTGAACCGACTGATCCCTATGTCTATCCCTATTGACTTTGGAATGCTCTAGCGTAACCCAATAGGTGATCTTGTCGTAGCCAAAGCTAGTCAAATGTGAAAATATGACATTTTTACCGATAATTGTGCTTAATTCAACAACCAAGGAGAATAAAAACATGAAGACGATGTCGTTTCTATTGGCTGCGTTAACAGCAGCGCTTGCCTTATCGGCCTGCACGCCGGGGAAGACTTCTTTACCCAGCAGCTCATCGTCCATTGAACCGACGCAGCGCAGCACATCCAGCCAGACAACCATAAGTCCAAGCATAGGATTTATTACCCAGACCTATGATGGAAAAAATATCGCCGAGATTCCTTATATCAATGACGGGGGCACTGCTAGCTCCGATATTGAAGCGATTAATCGCTCGCTCAATCAGGGCATTCAGCAGGTGTACACCACCTTTATGGCAAGTGCGGACGCCAAATCGGGCGATGCGTGGATTGAAATTAAATCTTATCCGTTTATAACACCAGATTATATACAAGTCGTGGTTTCATCCTGCACTTATCCCATCTATGGCACCGATGGCGACCTGTTTAGCATCAACTTCGATGTTAAAAATAATAAATGGTTGTCGATTAACGATGTTCTGGCCGACCTTGATTTAACTACCCAGACTCTGACCGAGCAGGTACGGCAGCATTTTGTCCCTGAATCTTCCAGCCAATCGGTCGGCAATGTTCAAGCCACCGGTTTTCTGATTCGGCCCGCCTCGTCTGAAAAGACCGTCGAGCTTCTGCTCGAAGTAACGATAGAAAACAGCGAGGCCGAGCCGTGGAAATTCTTTTATTCCTATGCGCCGGCGTCCGGCATGCTGGCACAGCTGGACAGCACCTGCCTTTTTGACGCTTCTGAAACAGCCCCGATGAACCCGCCCCTCGTTTGCCAGCGGACTAAGTCTGTAATGAGCAGTTCCTGACAATACGTTTTTTCCTGCTTATGCAGCACCCCATTCTTTTTAAGCCCTTGCTTATTTGCAACAGCTGTGCGAATAAGCGGGGCTTTTCTATTCTGCTAGCCATATTGTAACGCTGAAACGATTATTGACAGATGTTTATAATAACCTTATTATAATTAAGTGCATATGCCAATAAGTTGCTAGACGTGGGCCGAATCTTCATCAAACAGCGCGCAGCAACATTCTTCTGGACACAAAAAGATTTTGAGGCGGATGACGGACAGACTTTATGCTGTAATTGCCAATATGCAAAGTGGAGGAATACCATGGCCAGACCAACAAAATGGAGACAAATTGAACACATTCCAGCTATCGCCTTCTTTGTGCCTGCAGAGAACGGACTTGAGCAAGTTGCTGAAAACATTTTAAAGCTTGAAGAACTAGAAGCGATTCGCTTAAAGGACCTTGAAGGTTTAGAGCAGGGTGAATGCGCTGATCGCATGGCAGTCTCTCGTCCGACGTTCCAACGCATCCTGCTTTCTGCCAGGGAGAAGGTAGCTGATAGCCTTGTCAATGGCAAGACCATTCATATCGAGGGTGGAAATTTTACTAAAAACATTTGCCCTGTACGTTGTTTGGAATGTGGGAATACCTGGTCAGAAAGCTTTGAACATCTGGAATCCATTAATGGCGGCAGTTTTTCCTGTCCCGTTTGCGCCTCTAAAAAAATTACCTGTGAGCATTCCTGTAGGGGACGGCTGGCGTGTGGAAGCTGCTGGCGACATAGCGGCCAAAAATATTAGCGTGCTGTCCGGTGGGGTACGGACTCCCCCACCATGCAGGTACTACCTGTATAAATACGTTTCCGACATCGTAGGGATCAGGCTCTTAAAAGGGCGGGGCGCGTCAGCACCCGCCCCCTTTTTTGCCACAACATGTTAGGGCCACCTGGCCCTGCGCCTTATCCATTTTGCCTACCTGCCTTTTCTCGGCATAGATACTTAGCC
>DATMYZ010000386.1:0-4705 GCA_035560675.1 Clostridia bacterium | reverse complement strand
AATGACATTTGATCCTAACGGTGAACATACTGATCAGGGATGCCGGGGCTGGTATCGCCCAGTAAATCCAAACGAGCATATTTACATTGCCGGTTATGGTTTTTCGCCAAAGCCTCCTTTTTTAATTGAGCAAAAGCTGATAGCCCATTGCAGTGCCGCAACATCATTGTGCCTTATCGGTTTTTTCTTTCTTTCCTCCTTTTTGACGCAGTTCTGTAATCAGTTGATAGACCGGTTGACGCCCGTGCCGCTTTATCCTGTCATTGCCGAATCCAGCCGCCAGTTTTCTATGTTGTTCGGTTCTATTGGTGCCTTGACTATTCCTTTTTTGTTATATGCTATGCATACTCAGATTCCTTTCCCCAGCGCTCTGCCTCTCCGGCGGGTTCCCGCCAGGCTGATTGCGATTGCCGTCATGTTTTCACTATCTGTATCGGTTATCGGTATTTATGCATCAGAGGCGTTATCCTATTTATTTTCGGCTTTCAGTATTTATTTTTACGAACCGATTCTGGTACTGCCCGGCGGTATGATCAGCATGGTGTTTTATATTCTAAACTTGACCGTTGTACCTGCTATATTTGAAGAGATTGCATTCAGAGGCGTATTAATGCAGTCGTTGCGCCGCTTTGGCGACAGCTTCGCGCTGGTGACGTCCGCCATCCTGTTTTCTCTGGTACATATTTCGCCGCTTTCGATGCCCAATGCTTTCTTAATGGGGCTGGCTATCGGCTATTTCGTTCTGTTTACCGGCTCACTGCATACCGGTATGGTCATTCATCTGGTTCATAACCTTTTTGCGCTGCTAATTTCTCAGCTCGGTCTTCTTGATCACCGCATCGCCAATATTATTTTTTTGGTCATTCAGCTAGTGTATATGGTGCTTGGTTCCATTGCTGTTCTGCTGCTGTTACGTAGCTATGATAATATGTTTGCGCTGAAACATAGCACCACGATCAACCGCTCTTCGCAAAAGCTTCGCTGTTTTTTTTGCACGGTACCTTTTATTCTGTTTTTAATTGTAGTCTTTTTACAGGCGGGAGCGTATTTAACATGAAAACCACCATCGATCTGCAAATGATGGCACTCGCCATTGGCGAGGCTAAAAAGGCCGAGCAGCTTGGGGAGGTTCCGATTGGGGCAGTAATAGCCCAAAATGGGCATGTTATAGCCACCGGGCACAACCTGCGAGAAACGGGACGGCACGCGCTAGCGCACGCAGAGATTATAGCACTTGATGCTGCTTGTAGGGCGTTGGGCGGCTGGCGATTGCCCAACTGCACATTATATGTCACGCTGGAACCCTGCCCGATGTGTGCAGGGGCAATTATTAATTCGCGAATTGCGCGCGTTGTCTTTGGCGCTTTCGATTCAAAGGCCGGTTCTTTTGGGTCGTTGGTTGATCTCTCAAAGGTTGCTTATAACCATTCACCCCAGCTTTCTGGGGGTGTGATGGAAAATGAGTGCACCGCGCTACTGCGCGATTTCTTCCGTAATTTGCGGCAGAGGTAACATTCTGATTATAAAGGAGGGGTTATTTTTGCAACAGTTTTCGCTGGCGATTGTGCCTACACTGACCCCGCCGCCACCTGGTGCGCAGCTTGTCATTTTCTCCGACCAGCGCAACTATGTGGCCGAAATTGATTCTTCCATAATGCTTGCGGCCGCTTGCCGATATGCGGTGCGTCATAACGTCTATCTGGTGCCAGAGCGCTTTATAGCAGCAAATTATCTTTGCCTATGTCTTATGTCTCCAAAGGGCGAGGTTATCAGCGTACAGCGCGCAACACACCTCAACCTAGGTTTGCGTGAATATAATTTCTACAGGGATGACAAAATTAAGGCTTTTGATACGCCCTTTGGTAAAATCGCCTTACTGGTGGATGTGGATATAAATATGCCACAGGTCGCCCGCTCCGCTGTTATGGATGGCGCCACGCTGCTTATTTCCAGCCAGTTTATTCAACTTTATGATTTTTTTGAGGATCGCATTCGCTACGGTGCCATAAACACGGCTCGATCAAACGACGTGCAGGTGGCAGCTGCCATAGGACTGGGGGGCATTCTTATCGATTCCAACGGCCATGAAGTCGCCGGTTTCTCTGAGGATTTGCCAATAATGGCGCAAATTGAAGCAGTTAATGTGCCTCATAGCCCTGTGGGAATGCACACGGCGCAGGCACTGCTCAGAGCGCACAAGAATTTGATCGAAGCCCCCATGGAGGACACCCCCCATGTATAGGTTGCGTTTAAAAGCTTCCGCTTTTGCGATGAGTTATCTTTCAACCGAAGAAAAAGTTCGCGCACAGGTACGCAGTCTTCATCCGCACACTGAGAAACCTGCTCCGTTTTTAGGTGCAGGCGGCGTCAAGGTTAGTGCGGTCTGCTTTACGCCAAGATTATATAAAAACATTCGAGATTATATCACCCACATGAACGATTATGTCGCCATGGCTGCCGCTTCGGGCAGTCAACTGGTTGCATTCCCCGAGCTGTGTGGTATGACGGCTATGTCAGTAATGCCAGGATTTACAACGCTCTTTGCCGATCTCAAAAGACTTAAAGATTTAGATATTGAAGAGCAGAAAGATGCGCTATTCACCGTGTGTGAGACGGTGCAGGGCTTCGTAGGCGAAATTTTTCACAACACTTTTTCTCAATTAGCGCAGAGCCATCGCATTATCATTGCTGCTGGAGGACTTTTTCAGCTTGAGGACAAGCGGCTTTATAACCGGCAGTTCTTGTTTTCTGAAACGGGTGAAGTTTCCGGCATGCAAGATAAGCTTTTTCTTTCTCCGTGGGAAAAGAGAGTCGGCATCACCGCTGGCACTCGTGTCACGCCGGGAGACACTCATATTGGCCGTGTCGCCATGCTCGGTGGACTTTCGCTAAAACACTATGAGCCTTTTTGGATTGCTGCCACCGGCGGCTGCGCCTTTGCCATTACCGGGGCCGCGCCTTTTATTGTAACCGACCATTCACTAACGCGCTTTCGAGCACAGGAACAAAGCTTGTGCATTCTTTCTCCGGGTCTTTGCGGTGGCCAAGCCTATGGCTGTTCATTTTCTGCACCCGCAGGCATTTATGCGCCTCGCGCCGCCACCCGCAGTCGTGACGGCATTGCATCTGAAGGAATAGATCAGGCTGTTTTTACCGCACGCGTCGATCTATCGCGCGCATCTTCTCAATTTGACCTTTACAGCGATGACAAAAATCCACGGTTTTTTCAGCGGCTGTTACAGTGATATTGTTGAAAAAAAGGGGGAAGCTTCATGCTTCTCCCTTTTGATATCGTTACGACTTATCTCCAGATTTAAACACCATGGAAATGACCAGCGCGGCTAGTACAGCAACTGTGATACCACCCGCCGTCGCTGTCAGCCCGCCCATAAATATCCCCATGAAACCGTATTCACGCACTGCTTCTTTAACACCTTTAGCCAACAGAGATCCAAAGCCAGTCAGCGGTACACTGGCACCTGCGCCCGCATAATCTATAAGTGGCTGGTACCAGCCCAGCCCGCCCAAAACAACGCCAATTACTACAAAAGAAACAAGGATTCGGGCGGGTGTTAACTTAGTATAATCAATGAGCAGTTGCCCAATCAGGCAGATTGTGCCGCCCACCAAAAACGCCCTTAAATAAGACAGAAGCATTTCCCCCATATTAGCACCCTCCTTTCTCAGATGAGAACCATATTAAATGCGCAATGCCGGGTATCGATTCTTTCTGCTGCACTGTGGTGGGAGATAGCAACGCGCCTGTCGCCATAAACAACAGGTTACTAAGTTTGCCCTCGCGCAGCCTCGGCAGCAAAAACGAACAGAGCACCGATGCCGAACAGCCGCAGCCTGACGCACCGGAATGCACATCCTGCTTTTCTCGATCGTAAAGCAGCAAGCCGCAGTCATTGTATTTCGCTTTGACGTCAATGCCTTCTCTTTTTAAAACCTGAGTCATTAGCTCTGCGCCAATTGCACCCAGATCACCGCTCACGATGAGATCAAAATCCTGCGGCGTCTTTCCTGTATCGGTAAAAAATTGCTTTAAGGTCTGTGCCGCTGCCGGCGCCATAGCAGCACCCATATTGTTCTGATCGGTCACGCCCTTATCCTCAATGGTGCCCACGGTGACTGCCCGTATAAATGGAGGCTGCGTCCCCTGTTCGAGCACTACCGCTCCCGCCGCAGTTGCCGTCCACTGGGCCGAAGTGGGGCGTACTGAACCGTATTCCAACGGGAAACGATACTGACGCTCCGCCGTGCAAAAGTGCGAAGAAGTCACAGCCAGAGTGCGCGCCGCTGTACCGGAATCCACCAGTAGCGTGGAGAGCAATAGCCCTTCCGCCATGGTGGAACAGGCTCCATAGATGCCTAACAGTGGAATACCCATATCGCGCAGGCCAAAAGTGGAACCGATGCACTGGTTTAGAAGGTCACCGGCAAACACACAGTCAATATCGGCAGGGGAAAGTACTGCCTTTTGCAGTGCTTTTTCCACAACCATGGTTACCATGCGGCTTTCGGCTTTCTCCCAGGAGGTTTGACCGAAGGTGGCGTCAGGTTCTAGAATATCAAAGCAATTCGCCAACGGTCCTTCCGACTCTTTTTTGCTGCCTACTGCAGCAAAGGCGCGCACCGACGGCGGGCTTTGGGCCAGATACGTTTGTTTTCCTTGTTTTTTTGCCATAGCTCACTCCTAATA
>DATMYZ010000385.1:0-2663 GCA_035560675.1 Clostridia bacterium | reverse complement strand
CTTTTAAGATCAAGAGAATGTTTTTCGCAGCCTGTGCTGTGCTTGTTTATGCTGAATTGTTATGTTAGAATAGCAGCTAAGAAAATGATGGGTTTAAAGAGGGATGACATGGCATTTATTAGAATGGAGTATCAAACGGCTTTTGCATTTTTAAAGCGGCTGTTGCGGCCTATACTGCTGATGCTGGCCATATTTTTTATCGTTGCCGTTGCGACGCACTTTATTTTGTCGACGCAGTACCGTGAGGATCCTGCCAAAATGGCGCAACAGATTGCACAGCTGGAAGAGTTGATCAATGACAAAGATTTAATTGACGAAAGCGGTCGGTTAAGCGCTTTCGGTTTGTTTTGTAACAATTTTATGGCGTCAGGCATGGCAGTTGTCGCTGGCGTTGTACCGTTTATTTTTATTCCGCTGGCGGCTCTGGGGCTGAACGCGTCGCTAATTGGCATGATTTCGGCTATTATGGCCGTCTCCGGTACCGGGGGTCTTTATGAGCTGGCGGTGTCGGTTGCGCCGCACGGCGTGTTCGAGATACCCGCGCTTTTAATCAGCGCGGCGATGGGCGTTGCACTCTGCATAGATATCAGCAAGCGGATTCTCTATAAAAAGCGTGACCTGTCGTTTTTGACTTTCATTTCAGAGCTAGTGCGGCTCTCAGTGTTGGTGGTCGTGCCGCTGCTGGTGGTGGCTGCGATGCTGGAGGCTTATCTTACACCGGCGCTGATGGCAATGCTGTTGTAATTTCTGGGCATACTGGTAACAGGAGCTGTCGGTATGTCTTGCAAAATATGGGGGTGTGTTGATGGATATCAGTGTTTTTAAGGCGGTCGGGCCCGTCATGATCGGGCCTTCGAGCTCGCATACGGCGGGGGCGGCCAGGCTGGCGCGCATTGCGCGCCTCATCGTCGCAGGACCGTTTGACCATGTGTCATTTGGACTGCATGGTTCGTTTGCTCAAACCTACAAAGGCCACGGGACAGACCGTGCTCTGGTGGCGGGGGCGCTGGGCTTTGCCGAGGACGATGAGCGAATATCAGATGCCTTTACTTTGGCTGAGCAGGCTGGTCTGACTTGGGATTTTTACCCCATTGAGCTGCAAAATGTACACGAAAACTCCGTAAAAATGACTTTTTTTATGCGGGACGGCAGCAAGCAGGAAATCATCGGATCTTCCATTGGCGGCGGACAGATTGTTATTTGCGCGATAAACGGGTTTATTACCGATATTTCCGCGCAGTCGAGCACGCTGGTCATCAGTCAGAACGACCGGCGAGGCGTTATCAGTGATGTGTCGCATGTTCTGGCCGAAAGCGGGATGAATATTGGCACGATGAAGGTCAGCCGGAATGCCCGAGGCGAAACTGCTTTTTGCATCATTGAGACTGATGGGCAAATTGATGACGCAGTGGTAGATCGGCTTCGTCAGGTGAAGAATGTTATTAGCGTGCGCGCGATTAACCTGAATGAAGGGGAGGCTGTTTGATGTACGGCAATTTTGACGGGCTGCTTGTGTTGGCAGAAAAAGACGGCGTACCTCTCTGGCGGATTATTTTAGAAAATGAAAAAAAACTGACCGATAGAACCGAAGAAGAAATCTTTGCCCTGTTGCAGCAGCGATATGATGTCATGGAAGCGTCGGCGTTCCGGGCATTGGAAGCCCCCATGCCGACAGTGCTCGGGCTGGTTTCGGGTATCAGTGCGCCCCAAAACCGCTACGCGGAGCAAAAGGGTGGGCTGTGCGGTGCGCTTATTAATAAGGCGATGGCCTATGCGCTTTCGTGCAGCGAGGTCAACGCTGCCATGGGTAAGATTTGTGCGGCTCCGACTGCGGGTGCCTGTGGCATTCTGCCGGCCGTGCTGCTGACACTTAAAGAAGTGCTGTCGCTGACCCAGCGGCAAACTTTGTGTGGGTTGCTTACTGCCTCAGGTGTGGGTGCCATTATTATGAAAAACGCGACCGTATCAGGGGCGGAAGGCGGCTGCCAGGCTGAGTGCGGCGTCGCCGCGGCGATGGCGGCATCAGCGGCGGTCGAACTTGCGGGTGGCAGCCCTCGTCAGGCGCTGGATGCGGTTTGCTTCACGCTCATGAACTCTATGGGCTTGGTGTGCGACCCGGTGGCGGGGCTGGTGCAAGTGCCCTGTGCCCAGCGCAATGCTTCTCAGACGATCAGCGCGCTGCTTTCGGCCGATTTGGCACTGGCTGGCATGACCAGTATCATCCCCACTGACGAAGTGGTCGAAGCGATGTACCGCGTTGGTCGTCAGTTGCCGATGCAGTTGCGCGAAACGGCGATGGGTGGCATAGCAGCAACTGACGCGGCAAAAAAGCTTGCCCAGCAACTCTCGGAGCAGAAATAGCAACGGAAAAGCGCTAAAATTTGACAGATGAGAGGGGTTTAGGCATGATTGAACAGGCGTTGAAACGGGCCTTTTGGGTTAGCTTGGGCGTAACCATCGGAGGGGTTCTGCTGCCGCGGCTGTTATGGACGTGGCGTTACAACGCTACCTTTCCGCCGTTGGCGTTACATGTGTTATTGTATTTTATGGGCAGTTTTGTTGTCTGCTTTTTAGCCGTCTGGTTAACGCTGTTTCTAAAATCCAAATTTTAAATTGACAAACCCTGGGGAGAAGATATCCGCTAATTCACAAAGAATCAGCAT
>DATMYZ010000384.1:0-3012 GCA_035560675.1 Clostridia bacterium | reverse complement strand
TTATAGCTAAAAAGAACAGCTTTTAAAGCACGCCCGAGAGCGCTGCCAATATGATGCACAGCATCTAAACAGTGGCTTATTTTTGCCCGTTTATTGCCTTTAAACAGGCAAAACACGATTTCGGACAGTCACATTCTCTCTTATTTATCTCTGGCGGTTGGTAATCTTTCGTGCTATGATAGATTTAATTATTGTCTCCACTTTAAAACCGCCCTTATATTGGTAAGGATATTTTTGCGATTCAAGGCACACGGCAAAAACTTATTGGCCGCTTGACGACGGGAACAACCCAGCAGCACGAAAAACAGGCTGCTAAGGCAAGACAATTTTGTAGTGACTCGATTTTATATAACCGGCAGGGAGGAAGCCGTCTTGCAATGGCTTATTTTAATGCTCACCACTGCGATATTGGTGCTGCTGGTGGTTGAGAATGTGCGCGCTATGCGCGATCGAAAAGCGCTTATTCATGTCATCTATGTCAACGGCACGCGGGGCAAATCGTCGGTGTCACGCCTGATTGACGCAGGGCTGCGCGCAGGCGGCTGGCGTGTGTTTTGCAAGACCACCGGCACGGTGCCGATGACCATAGGCGTTGACGGTGAAGAGCGCCCCCTCGTCCGGCGCGGACAAGCCAATATCCGTGAACAGCTCAAGATTATGCATCAGGCCGTCGGAGAGGGCGCGCAGATACTCGTGGCCGAGTGCATGGCGGTCGACCCTGCGCTGCAATATGTCTCGCAGCACCGCATGCTGAGAGCCGACTTAGGAGTTATTACCAACGTGCGGCTGGATCATACCGACGAAATGGGCCAAACGCTTGACGAAATAGGCGAAGCGCTCTGTTCCACCGTGCCACGTGCGGGCGTTGTGTTCACCGCTGACGCCGCCGCCGTGTCCGCCATCGGCAAGCGCGCCGTGGCTTTAGACAGTGAATGGGTGTTGGCACTGCCGGATAAGGATATTCCAACAGACATTGACTTTGTCGAGAACGTCGCGTTGGCCCTCGCTGTCTGCTGCCGTGTCGGCGTCGACCGCGAGACGGCTTTGGCAGGTATGCGCGACTATAAGCGCGACCCTTATGCTTTGTCGCTGTTTAAGCTGCGGGGCGGGGCGTTGTTTATCAATGGGCTTTCGATCAACGACCCCCAGTCAAGCGAAGCAGTGTGGCTTAATCTTAAAGCGCGGCATCATCTGGCAGAGAAAAAGCTCGTGCTGCTTATCAACAACCGCCCTGATCGCGGCTATCGCACGCAGCACATGACACTGCTGGCCCAGCGGCTTGCCCCGCAGGAAATCTGGCTGCTGGGCGCCTCGCGCAATATCGTTCAGCGGGCGCTGAAGAAGCGGCTTCCTGACGCAAAAACGACCTGCTTCGCCTCGTCGGGCAACCTGCCGTTGAAAACCCCGGGGCCAAACACGGTGATTTTTGCCGTCGGGAATATTGCCAATGACGGGCGGTTGCTGATGACTCGCGTCAAAACGGAGGGAAGCGACCTTGTACCATGATATTGTGCTGCTTGGTGTGGCGCTAAGCATTATTTTTTATGAGCTGACCGGATATTCCCCCGCCGGTCTGGTTGTGGCGGGCTATCTGGCGCTCTGCCTGCAAACGCCTGAGCGCATCGGCTATACCTTTGCGGTGGTATTGCTGACCTGGGGAACGGTGCGGCTGCTGTCGCGCTGGATAATTCTCTACGGGCGGCGGCGTTTTGCGGTGATGATTCTGCTCTCGTTCGCGGTAAATCTGCTGCTCTCGGGCAGCGGCATTTTAGGGCATACGCCGGGGCTGATCGGTTGTCTGGTGCCCGGCATCATCGCCAACGAGTTCGAGCGGCAGGGCTTCATCCCGTCAATCCTGTCTCTCGGCGTCGTTACAGGGCTGCTGGCGCTCATCATGCTCTGGTTCGGCCTGCCGGTGTTACCGGCCGCGCCGCTATGAGGGCCTCAGCTCGGCGTCGGTGGGCGCTGTTATCCGCCGCGCTGACGTTGCTGGTGCTGGCCGTAGGACTGATCTCATCACAGGGGCGTATGACACGTACCCACTATGTCGATGTTCAACTTGACGCCCGTGCGCGCATGATCCGCTGCCTTGAGGCCATCAGGGGCTACCGCACAACACTAGGCCTGACGCTCTCAGAAGAAGATACCTGGAAAAGCGGCCTGATCGGGGCAGAATACACCGAGATTACCACCACCATCGGCGCGATAGAAGCCAAGCGCACCGCTACCGACCCCGATATGGCAGCACTGCTGGTTCGCATGTTCATACAGGCGGGCTTACGACCCGGTGACCGCGTCGGAGCGGGATTTTCAGGTTCGTTTCCGGGACTGAACCTCGCCGTTATCTGCGCGGCAGACGCCTTGGGACTAAAGCTCTGTTACATCTCGTCGGTGGGTTCTTCGACCTTTGGCGCCAACCTGCCGGAGCTGACCTTTCCCGATATGGCGCACCGGCTGTATACCGACGGGCTGATTTCCACCGATAGTGCGCTGGTAACGCCGGGCGGCGACTATGACATCGGCAAAGGCGTGTTAGATGAATCTGCCTTTGAACCCATTCTCGCGCGGATCGCCAGTTGGGGTATTGCGGTATTGCGCGAGCCTGATTTTGAAAAAAACCTTGCCGCGCGCAGGGTGCTATACGCCCAAAATGGCATCGACTGCTTTGTGGCAGCGGGTGGCAATATCACCTCAATGGGCAAGGGCGACAGCGCCTTGACTCTTGGGCAGGGACTTTTACATCACGCCATCGGGGCTGAGCGCATCACAGTACGCAGCGGTTTAGTGGAATGGTATCTCGCGCAGGGTATTCCGGTGATCAACCTTTTAAATATCCGTAAAATTGTGGCTGACTACGCCCTCCCGTTCGACCCCGTCACCCGTGCCCCTGCCGGACAGTCGCCGGTGTATTACACGGCGCAATACCCGCGCGGGTGGATTGCCGCCGCATTTATAGTGGCAGTCGGACTGCTGGTTTCGGTAGGCATACAACGCAAAAGAACGTTTAAAAAC
>DATMYZ010000383.1:0-7732 GCA_035560675.1 Clostridia bacterium | reverse complement strand
GAGGAACATAAAATGAAAAAAATAATTGCTTTATTGCTGGCAGCCATGTTGCTGCTGTCAGCCACTGCCTGTGGCTCGGCTTCGAGCTCCGCTGCCCCTTCTGCTTCAGCTGCACCATCAAGCTCAACGGCACCCGCTTCTTCTGAAAGCGCCGGATCCGCCATCAAGAGCGTTGCCGATCTCACCGGCAAAAAGATTGGCGTTCAACTGGGCACCACTGGCGACATTTACGCCTCTGAAATTGAGGGCGCAACCATTGAGCAGTACAACAAGGCTTTTGAGGCTGTTCAAGCGCTTTCCCAGGGTAAAATTGATGCTGTGATTATCGATGATCAGGTTGCAAAGGCGCTGTCTGAAAATAATAGTGCCGTGGTCGTGCTTGACGAACCGTTCACCGTTGAGGAATACGCTATGTGCCTTTCTAAGGACAAGAGTGACCTCACCGCCGCTATGAATACCGCTATTGCCCAATTGAAGGCCGACGGCACCCTGCAGGCCATTCTTGATAAGTATATCGGTCAGGTAGAGGGCGCGAAAGGCTATGAGACTCCCGCCAATGCCGATCATTCCAAGGGCACTTTGGTCATGGCCACAAACGCTGAGTTCCCTCCCTATGAATATCGCGAGGGAGACAGTGTTGTTGGTGTCGACGCCGAGTTTGCAAAAGCCATCTGCGACAAACTGGGCTATGAACTGAAGATTGAAGATATGGCTTTTGACGCCATCATCGCAGCCGTGCAGAGCGGCAAGGCTGACTTTGGCGCTGCTGGCATGACCATCACGGAGGAACGCCTCATGTCTATTGATTTTACAGACAGCTACTGCACCGCTTCTCAGGTGGTCATCATCAAGAAGTAAGTTGCAAAAAAGGTAAATTTATTGTATGCTTTAGGGGTTCTTTTTAGAGCCCCTATTGTGTTATACTTAAGGATATACTGGCGCTAAGATTAAAGAAATATCAAGGGTGTGAATGGCTTTGAGCTTTTCCGAAAAGTTTTATCTGAATTTTATCAAGGACCACCGGTGGCGATATCTGACTACCGGTCTGCAAAACACGATTATTATCGCGCTGTTTGCGGTGCTAATCGGTGTTGCCATCGGCTTTATCATCGCCATGGTGCGCACAACGCATGATAAGTCGCCCAGGCCCAAATGGTGGCTGTCAATTTTAAACTTCTTTGCAAAGCTATATCTCACCCTTATTAGAGGAACCCCGGCGTTGATTCAACTCATGATTATTTATTATGTGGTTTTTGCGTCAGTAGATGTGAACAAAACGCTGGTAGCCAGCATTGCGTTCGGCTTTAATTCCGGCGCTTATGTTGCTGAGATTTTCAGAAGCGGCATCATGAGCATTGACCGCGGCCAGATGGAAGCGGGTCGAAGCCTGGGGCTTAACTACAGCAAAACAATGTGGTTGATTATCATGCCGCAGGCGATCAAAAATATTTTGCCTGCGTTAGGCAACGAATTTATTGTGCTGTTGAAAGAAACCTCCATTTCCGGCTATATCGCCATTCAGGATTTAACCAAGGGCGGCGATATCATCAGAAGCCGTACATATGAGGCACTGTTGCCGCTAATCGCGGTGGCGTTTATCTACCTTGTCATGGTTATAGGCCTTGAAAAACTCGTGGGCCTGCTCGAAAGGAGGCTCGCAAGAAGTGATTACCGTTAGAGCACTTGATAAATACTTTGGTGAAAAACATGTTTTAAAAGAATTGAACGAATCCATTGAAAAGGGCGAAAAGGTCGTTATTATCGGCCCCTCTGGTTCTGGCAAAAGCACCTTTTTGCGTTGCCTAAATCTTTTAGAGTCTCCTACTTCCGGCGAAATTTGGTTTGAGGATAACAATATCACCGACCCCAAGTGTGATATCGACGCGCTTCGCAGGCGCATGGGGATGGTATTTCAGCACTTTAATCTTTTTCCGCATTTGAGCATTATACAGAACATAACGCTGGCGCCCGTTAAACTCAAGCTGCAAACACCCCAGGAGGCTGAGCAAAGCGCTATTGCACTTCTTGAGCGCGTTGGGCTTAGTGACAAGGCTCACACCTATCCTACGCAGCTCTCTGGCGGGCAAAAACAGCGCGTCGCCATCGTTCGGGCGCTGGCCATGAAGCCAGACGTTATGCTTTTTGATGAACCGACCTCAGCGCTGGACCCTGAAATGGTAGGCGAGGTGCTTCAAGTCATGAAAGAGCTGGCTAATGAGGGCATGACGATGGTGGTGGTCACCCACGAGATGGGCTTTGCCCGCGAAGTGGGCACTCGCGTGTTATTTATGGACGAAGGACGCATCTTAGAGCAGAACACCCCTGCAGCGTTCTTTTCAAACCCGCAAAATCCCCGCCTAAAAGATTTTCTTTCAAAAGTACTTTAGAATTTATGTAAAATAAAAGCGCACGCCATAACTTGGAGTTACGGCGTGCGCTTTTTTATACGGTTTAAAGGTAGCATAAGTTATTCACCGATAATTAAACTGCTTTATTCTTTGGTGTAGCCAATTGGCATCTCAACAAGCTTATCTGGAATATTCGCCGATAGGCCGTTGATTTTCAGCATGATTTCGCTGACCTGTTCGTCGATGATCGACTGAGTCAGCCCCAGCAGTGTGTTGTCGTTTAAAAAAAAGCGAACCGTCTGCTCTCCCCTTTCATATTCCGAACAGGGCAGCGTTTCGCCAAAAAACGTGCCTATCCCCTCGCCGATATAACGTAGGGAAGAAAAGTCGGTGTCAAAGCTGTTGGCGCTCTGTTCAGAATCTATCTGAGTATAGCTGCGCTGTGCATCGTTAACCTGATAAACATTACCATCAAAAACAAGCGTGCGCATCGTGACCAGCATCCCAGAAAGATCGCTAGAAACACTGATGGAAGAATTGCCGTTTTTCACAGCAATAAGCATGGTGTTTTCAAGCTGCATGCCCTCCATCTCAATGGCGGCGGTGCAGTCGATATAATAAGTACCCTTGCTGAGAATATCGGCATACTTTGCGGCGGCGTTTGTTGCTGCCTGAGAAGCTGACGCGCTATTCTCTGAGGACTGAGACGCTGCCTGTGGCTGGCTCTGACCGCTTGGCGCTACCGATGAGGCATAAGGCGACGAAAGGCCAAGGTTTCTTTCGCTGCATGCTGTAGATAGCATTATCAATATTATAAATAGTAGCCTGATATTGAGCCATCTCATGTTGTCGTCCCCTTTTGACATGCAAAAATAATGTAAATTATGTTATACGGCAGCGAAAACGCGCCGCAGTATAGATCCATCCCAAGATATCATTCCGCGCTAAACAGCAAGTCGGTGGGCATAAATATGAAATAATAACTGCTTTGCGGTCATTATACCACAGCACTTACAACATTTCAATTTTCGACATAAAATAACACTCTTTTTCGGCTGCATTTCCCTTATTATCCTATTGAATGATATGTCGTGCTGGTGGTGAACGAACTACACTATTTTCTCATCAACAAAATCTCGTCCAGAAGCCGGTTGGCCGCTTCATCCTTGGTCATCATCGGCAGCGTAATTTCGCTTTCCGACGTAATAAGAGTCAGCAGATTAGTGTCGCCACCAAAGCCCGCACCCGTCTGCTTGAGATTGTTGGCAGCAATCATATCCAAATGCTTGCTTTGTAGCTTTTTCCGGGAGTTTTCAATCATATTTTGCGTTTCCATTGAAAAGCCACACAAAAATTGCCCCTGTATTCTCTGCTCTCCAAGATATTTTAAAATATCGGGGGTGCGCTCCAATGCCAGCGCGAGATTGCCGTCCCTCTTTTTAATTTTTTCTTCCGCGTAAACTGCAGGGCGATAATCAGCCACCGCCGCTGCCTTGATAATGATATCCATTTCGCTACTTCTCGTCGTAACTTCTTTAAACATCTCTTCTGCACTAAAAATGCTGACTGTTTCAACATAGGCAGGCAACGGCAGCTCGGTTTTGCCGCTGACCAATGTCACCGCAGCCCCGCGCGCACTGGCTGCACGGGCGATCGCATAGCCCATTTTGCCGGTGGAGTGGTTGGTGATAAACCGTACGGGGTCAAGCGCCTCTCGCGTGGCTCCCGCTGTGACAAGCACTCTCAGACCCAACATATCCTTCGTGTGACCGGCGCTGTGTAGCGCACTCTCAAGCAGTTGCTCGGGTTCGGGGCATTTGCCCGCACCTACGTCGCCGCAGGCTAGCCGACCAGAGCCAGGGGTCAACACCTCCCAGCCATAGCGCACCAGTGTCTTGAGGTTATCCTGCGTCACGAGACTTTCATACATGGCTGTGTTCATAGCTGGCGCAATAATTTTGGGGCAGCGACAGGCCAGTATTGTGGTCGTCAGCATATCATCCGCTATGCCGTGAGCCAGCTTGGCGATAACATTGGCGGTGGCGGGCACCACAAGACATACATCGGCCCGCTTGGCAAGCGACACATGCTCGACTTTAAATTCAAAATTGCGGTCGAAGGTATCCATCACACAGCGGTTATTGGTAAGTGCTTCAAAGGTCGTTGGAGATATAAATCGCGTGGCGTTCTTGGTCATCAGCACATGCACGTCTGCCCGCTGCTTAACAAGCAGCGAAGCAAGCGTCGCTGCCTTATAAGCAGCTATACTGCCCGAAACGCCCAGCAGTACGGTTTTATCTTTTAGCATATGGCCACCTTGCCCTTTCATTCGCATTGCTTTATGTAAAATTATTGTGTTTAAGTGCATCAGACGCTATAATAATCAGTAGCTGGCTGCCCGGCATCATAATTTTTTTATTCTATCACCCGATATCTCATTTGGCAAGGCATTTTGACTGATGCTGCCGTTCCGAAGGGTAAATCCGCTCTGATAAATGATTAAATATGCCGCGCAGACCCGGTGAATAATTGCGCTGTATCCCGCTAATGGCGAACAGCAGCAGGAGGAATTTAATATGCAAAAACCTCGTACAAATCGCAGCCCAGACCTACGACATCTCACGCTTTTGGCACTTTTTTCTGCCATTATTGTCGTGATGGCAAATGTGCCCTTTTTAGGGTACATTCCGCTTGGTTTTATGAACGCTACCACTATACACATCCCAGTTATCATCGGGGCGTGCCTGCTCGGGCCAAAATCCGGTGCGTTTTTAGGCGGTGTGTTCGGGCTGACCAGCCTGATTAACAATACCTTAAAGCCACTGGTCACCTCGTTTGTTTTTACACCGTTTTATAGTTTGGACCCCCGCTTTTCTGGCGGGCTTCGTAGCCTGGTGATCTGCTTTATTCCAAGAATTTTAATCGGGATAGTGACTGGGGTGCTTTATAAGTGGCTTAAGGGTCGAACCGGACCTCTTCTGTCCTGCGGTGTCGCCGGCTTTCTGGGGTCTATGACCAACACCATCTTCGTTATGGGTGGCATCTATCTGCTATACGGTACAAGCTATGCAGCGGCACGCAACATTGGCTTTGAGGCGCTATTTGGCATCATTACCAGTGTTGTTGGCATCAACGGTGTGCCCGAGGCTATTCTTGCTGCGTTTTTAACCATTATGATCTGCCCACCACTCTATAAGGTTTTGAACAGCCGTACGCTTGGGGAGGAGTAAATTCACCGTATGATTATCGCAATGGATATTGGAAATACCAACGTCGTCATTGGCGGTATGCGCGATGAACGCGTGCTTTTCACCGCCCGGCTACGCACCGACCCCGACAAAACCGATTATGAATATGCCTCTCTCTTGCTGGAGCTGTTTGCGCTACACAAAATATACCCGGCCGATATCGAGGGTGCCATTATTTCGTCTGTGGTGCCACCGCTGAGCGCCGCCATGCAAAGCGCAGTTGAAAAAACCACTGGCAAGCGTCCGCTACTGGTTGGCGCGGGCGTCAAAACTGGCCTGAACATCCTCACCGATAATCCCGCACGGGTGGGCAGTGATCTCATTGTCGGAGCTGTCGCCGCGCTTGCGCGCTATCCCAAGCCAATATTGGTGTTTGACCTCGGCACCGCCACCACTCTGGTGGTGCTCGATAAAAAAGGCGATTATATTGGGTACATGATTATACCGGGCCTGCGCAGCTCAGTGCAAGCCCTAGCAGCCGGCACGTCGCAGCTGCCGCACATCAGTCTTGAAACACCTGACACACTTCTGGGAAAAAATACAGTGGACGCCATGCGCACCGGTGCCATTTATGGCAATGCCGCCATGATTGATGGGTTAATCGATCGTGTTGAAAAAACTGTGCTAGGTAGTCCGGCTACCGTCGTAGCCACAGGCGGTCTGACAAGCTGCGTTGCCCCACTTTGCCAGCATGAGATTATCTGCGACAGCAATTTAATTTTGCGGGGGCTATATCTTCTCTACCAAAAAAACTCCTTAAAGTCCAAGCCAAAACCGCATTAGCGCCTGACAAAACAGCGGATGGCAAAGGCCATCCGCTGTTTTTATAAGCTTATTAGATAGAGCCACAGATGTAGCATACTTACAATGCAATAGGCTACAATGAGTACCTCGAGTACTCTAGCCGAAAGCTTGAGATGCCGGGCATCCGCAACTTTCAACCGCCAGTCCAAATAGACCAGCAGCACGGCAGGCAGCAGAAGCTTCAGCACCAGAGTGGCCCCATCGCTTTGTAGTGCCAGCGCCATCACCGGGTTCACCTCACGAAATTTTCCGGTCATCAATAAAAATTTCGTTACCACCATATCCAGAATATTTAGGGCGTATAATAGAAGCATGCGTACTCTTAGTGCGTTGCTGTTACAGCGCTGCATTAAAGGGGGCATTTTTAGTCCTCCTTGGCTTTTTTAATAGCATTTCCAGCCAAAAAATGAATATTCCTTGCTAAACGCCGTATTCTGTGAGAAAATAAACCCGGTCATACAAAAATGTCATTTAAAAGGGGTTTTATCATTGTCGCGATATATAATGGCTTTATTCTGCGCTGTGCTTTTACTGCTTTGCTGCTGCAACAGAAATGCCGTCGATCTGCTCCCCAGCCAACCTTCCTCTTATACCGAGTCTTCTCAGCCTGCGCTCCCGCCGGAAAGTCTATCGCCTACTTCATCGCCTGAGGGGTCTGAGGCATCTGAGGCATCGGCCTCCGTCTCCGAACCCAACGATTGGCAACTTATGCTGGTCAACTATGAACATCCTATTCCGGACGATTGGTCGGTCGATCTCGCTATGACCCGCTACGGCTATGAGGTAGATACACGCATCACCGACGCTGTTGATGAGTTAATTACCTCGGCCGCAAACGATGGCGTTTCGCTGATTATCTGCTATGGCTACCGTACGGTTGAGCAGTCGCGCCAGCTGTTTGAAAAGCAGGTGAATAAGCAGCTTGCGCTTGGCCTTTCGCAGGAGCAAGCTGTCATCGAAGCTAGGCGCTGGGTGGCCCCTCCCGGCACCAGCGATCACCACACCGGACTTGCGCTGGATATTGTTACCCCGTCTCATCAGGTGCTTAATCATGAATTCGCCGATACCGATGCTGGCATTTGGCTGGCCGCCCACAGTTGGGAGCATGGTTTTATCGTCCGTTTCCCCAAGGATAAGCAGGACATTACCGGCATCACCTACGAGCCGTGGCACGTACGCTATGTTGGCAAAGAGCACGCTGCTTCAATGCGTATGCAAAACGAATGCCTTGAGGAATATGTCTCACGCTTATACGGGGACTAATCACTCAACTGCCCGCTTGGAACTTAATGGTGCAGCCTGCTCGTAGCGCGACTACGCAAAATCACACCT
>DATMYZ010000382.1:0-6902 GCA_035560675.1 Clostridia bacterium | reverse complement strand
GTTAAAAGCTGCACGCCTATATTTGGGTTGTTTATTTTTGTGGTTATCCCAAAAAAGGCGATTATCGGTCTGATAATCTCCGGCGGTCAAAATTATGCAGGATCAAATACCCGTCGCAAAGACACAGGCTTTTCCATTTTTCTGCGGTACGGGCTTTTTACAGGCAGCGGCGGGCATTTGCCTGCCTTTTTTTCGCGTTTTTGGCTATATGCCGCGCTTTATGACCTTTCTCGACCAGCTGCTTCCCTTATCCTTGTTGGTAAGGGATTTTTCTGTTCTGGGGTATATTTCCCCCGCCGGATTGAAAAGATATCCATATTATCCAAAAAAGGAAGTGCAAAGCTGTGTGTACAATTCTTTCCCCCGCCGGCGATACGCTGACGGTGCTGCTCGCGGGCGAAATCGACCACCATTCGGCGGCCGGCATGCGCGCCCAGATAGACGAAGCCATTGAACGCTACCGCCCGGCCGTGCTGACGCTGGATTTTGGCGGCGTCACATTCATGGATTCCTCCGGAATCGGCCTGGTCATGGGACGTTACAAGCTGATGAACACATTCGGCGGCGCGGTGAACGTTGTCAACACACCTAAGCCGCTGCAAAAGGTGATGCGCCTGGCGGGGCTAGACCGTCTGGCCAGAATTGAAAACGGAGGAATAAAGCCATGATAAAGCCGCTTAACAGCATGAAGGCTGAGTTTGACGGGCGCTCGGTCAACGAAAGCTTTGCCCGCGCCGCCGCCGCCGCCTTTGTCGCCCAGCTCGACCCCACGGTAGAGGAGCTTTGCGACATACGCACCGCCGTCTCAGAAGCGGTGACCAACTGCATTGTGCACGCCTATCCTAACACTCTAGGCCGTGTTTACATATCCGCCGACATCTACGAGGGCAGGCGGGTGGTTATCAGGGTGAAGGACAAGGGCTGTGGTATCCCAGACGTCAAGCAGGCAATGGAACCGCTTTTTACCACGGGTGCTGCGCAAGAGCGCTCCGGCCTGGGGTTTTCGGTCATGCAGAGCCTGATGGACCGTGTCAAGGTGCGCTCAAAGCCGGGCGGGCCCACCGTCGTCACCCTCGAAAGGAGGCTCATCTCCAAAGGTGATGCAAATGTCAGGGTGTAAAGAAATTCCCGCGCGCAGCGATATGATTGAAAACAATATGGGGCTGGTGCACGCCTGCGCCCACCGGTTTAAGGGGCGCGGCATTGAGTATGAAGACTTGTTTCAGGCCGGTTGCATCGGGCTGATCAAGGCGACCGACGCGTTCGACCACGACCGCGGCGTGCGCTTTTCGACCTATGCCGTGCCGGTGATACTGGGCGAGATGCGCCGGTTGTTCCGCGACGGCGGGGCCATTAAAATAAGCCGCACCATCAAGGAACTTTCCATGAAAATTGCCCGCATGCGGGAACGGTTTTCGTTTGACCACGGGCGCGAGCCCACCATTTCTGAAATGGCCGCGCTGCTGGAAGTCTCGGAGGAGGCGGTGGTCGAGGCCATCGGCGTCTGCGCGCCGCCGGTGTCGCTGACCGAAAGCGAGGAGCAGGGCGGCGGGCAGCTTGATCTGCCGGTCGATTCGCCCGAGGAGATGACCAGCGATTTAATTGCGCTGCGTCAATCGCTGGATTTGCTGGAGGAACGCGACCGCGCCATTATTCTGTTGCGCTATTTTGGCGAGAAGACCCAATCACAGACCGCCCAGCGGCTGGGCATGACACAAGTGCAGGTGTCGCGCCGCGAAAAAAAGATTATGACCCAATTGCGGCGCGACCTGTTGGGCACGGGGTAGGCCCTAAAGACTATCAATGCGGAGCCGGTTGCAATTACGGCTCCGCATTGGTGTGTCTGGCGGGTCACTGCATACCCTGCCGCAGGACAACATAAAAAGGCCGAACGGATAACCGTCCGGCCTCACTTATCACAATAATACCGTGTGTAATAACTAGGGCTTGTTTGTAAATAAAAAATGACAAATAATTCGCTGTTAAAGCGTTGCTTTAAGGAAGAAAGCGCAGGAATACTGTATGTATTCCAAGTATTTTTGACGCGGAAGCTGCCTTTCACAGTAGAAATAGATGTTGTTTTTGATTTTATAAACAGCCCCTAAATGAATCAATGTTCTGCGTTATTCTGCGCCGTGCCCTGTCAGCTTTTCAAATGCCTCAACCACGGCGAACTTGGCCTGATAGCATGGCTCGCCGCTCAGGGTACGAATCTGGTCTTCCACCACTTCGGCCTGCTTTTGGGTCGCGACTGGAATACACAGCGGCGGGTACATGACGCACCACCAGTTCTTGCCCTTACCTTCGCCGATGACCACCCGCAGAGCGGTGTAGGTTCCGGCAGGCAGCGTCACGCCATTTTCATAGGTTCGGGTATCGAAGTACATGTCGGTGACGCTCACTGCGACGTCGTTAACGTCGCCCGCCGCCTGAAGCGTCTTCTTGGCAGTGAGGGCGATATCATCGCTTAAAAACTCAGCAAAATGGGCGGCCTGTTCAGCATCTGCCCCGCTGAGCAGCTCGGAATATTGTGCCAGCAGCGCGTCGCGCACCAAAAGCTTGTGCTGCTGGTCTACATCAAGGTCGGAGTTTGCGATGATATGCAGCCGCAGCGTGTTTTGCCGCACAGCGGCGCACTGCGCGGCAAAGCTGTCAAATGAAAGCAAAAGCATCGACAGCATCAGCGTTAAAAAAAGCGTGAGCGCAAAGCGGTCTGTTTTTGTCATAATAAAAACCTGCCAATCCTGTTGTTAAAGTCAGGATAGGCAGGCGCTACCCGCCGTGTGGCGGGTGTTTTATTTTATGCGGTGTTTTTCTGCCAATCCTGTTGCAATATCAGAATGAACAGATTTTTTATGGTTTATTCAATTGCGGCGACGGCTGTTTCACATCTTGACAAAAATTGTGTCACTTAAAAGTAATACTGATCTAAAGTTTTGGTCAAGCTTTTTTAAACCTTTGACCAGCATTTCAGGTTCTTCAGCAATATAACACGGCTGACTCACTTAACTATCATCAATAAATCTAACGTCATTCCACCAGAACGCCACAACCGACCGAATTTGCCAACCAGCTTTGCCAGCCGAAGGGCAAAAGCGCTTCACGCGCTTTTTCAGCCGAAGAGGCATCGGCAAAGATTCCGTACACCGCTGTGCCCGAACCGCTCATGCCGCTGCCAAGTGCGCCCACGTTGATTAACGCCGCCTTCATTGTTGCGACCGCCGCGACAGGACAACACTGTTCAAACACATTGCCACAAGCTGCGGCCATCTGCCTCAGGTCACCGTTATGTAATGCAGCCAGCATCGGCGCCGGATCGGGCTGAACGGGATTATGCAACGCGTCAAAGCGTTGGTAAGCTTCCGGCGTGGAGACGCCCACTCCTGGGTGTAACAACAGCAGCGTACAATCAGGGCAATTTGGCAATTCGGTAAAAACCTCGCCGATGCCCGTCGCAAGCTTGGTACCGCCAGTGAGGCAAAACGGCACATCCGCACCAATTTTGGCGGCAATCTCAAGCAGCCGTGCCTGCTCCAGCGGCTTCTCAAACAGCGCGTTGCAGGCGGCAAGCACCCCAGCAGCGTCAGCACTGGCAGAGCCAAGCCCCGCCTGATAAGGCACCCGCTTTTGCAGCTTGACAAAGATGCCGGTGTGCCGCGGCAGCCCTGCGGCAGAAAAAAATGCAAGCGCCGCACGATAGGCGGTGTTTCTTTCATCCACCGGCAAAGCGGGGTCGTCACAATTTAGCGTGACGCCCCCACCCTCGGTTCTAAAAACCTTAACCACATTGCAGAGCGAAATGCTCTGCATCACCGAATACAGCGTGTGATAGCCGTCCGCGCGCCGCCCGGTGATGGCAAGGGTCAAATTAATTTTTCCAAAAGCCTTTGCGGTTATTGTGTCAGTCATCTCATTTGATTTCCTTCAAAAAGTCCGCAATGCGCTCCAGCGCCGTCATGAGATGCTCCATCGAATAAGAATACGATATGCGGATATAACCCTCGCCGCACTCGCCAAACGCGTCACCCGGAATAACCGCCACCCGCTTGGCGTTTAAAAGCCGCTCACAGAACTCGGCGCTAGTCATGCCGGTCGATTTAATGCACGGAAAGACATAAAACGCGCCCCTTGGCTCAAAGCAGGTCAGGCCCATTGCGTTCAGGCGGTCCACCAGCATACGGCGGCGCATGTCATATTCATCACGCATCTCTACAATGGCATCGTCGCAGTTTTTCATCGCCACAATGGCGGCGAGCTGGCTGACGGTGGGCGCGCACATGACGGCGTACTGGTGAATTTTTAACATCTGGTCGATAATCGGCTTGGGGCCGCAGGCATAACCCAAGCGCCAGCCCGTCATAGCATAGGCCTTTGAGAAGCCGTTGACCACAATAGTACGCTCCCACATATCGGGGATATTGGCCAGCGACGTGTGCTTGATACCGTTGTAGGTCAGCTCGGCGTAAATCTCATCCGAAAGCACCATGATGTCGGTGCCGCGCAGCACCTCGGCAATCGCCTCAAGCTGTTCTTTGGTCATGATGCCTCCGGTGGGGTTGGAGGGAAACGGTAAAATCAACAGCTTGGATTTAGGCGAAATAGCCGCTTTTAGCTCCTCGGGAGTCAGCGAAAAGCCGTTTTCGGCCTTGGTGGCAATCGGCACCACCTTGGCGTGCGACAGCGCCGCAATTGGCGAATAGCACACAAAGCTCGGCTCGCACACCATGACCTCGTCGCCCGGCTCAACAAGCGCGCGGATGCACATGTCGATGGCCTCGGAGCCGCCCACCGTGACAAACAGCTCGTCAGACTTATAGTTTAACTGAAAGCGGCGGGAGAGATATTTTGAAATTTCGTTTTTAAGCTCCACCATGCCCGCATTGGCAGTATACCAGGTTTTTCCGTCTTCAAGCGCGTGTATGCCCGCGCGGCGCACCGCCCACGGGGTTTTAAAATCGGGCTCGCCAACGCCGAGCGAAATGACGTTCTCCATCTCGCTGGCAAGGTTAAAAAAGCGACGGATGCCCGAGGGCTTTATCTCCTGGACTGTCTTTGACAGTATCTTATTATACTCAATCAAACCCTTACCTCCCTGATATCCACATCCTTCTTGTTAGAGATGCCGCGCTCCTTGTAGGTTTTAAGCAAAAAGCTTGTGGAGGTGGACTGCACCCCCTCCAGCGGAGAAAGGCGCGAGGCAACGAACATGGCAACCTCCTGAAAGGTCTTGCCAGAAACGGTCAGAGAGATATCATAGGCGCCGCTCACCAGCGTCACGGTCTCAACCTCTTCGAAGCTGGCCAGCTGTGCGGCGATGTCGTCAAAGCCTATCTTGCCGTTTAGCACAATTTTAACCGCGATTTGGGCCGTCACATAGTTGCGGTCGGTCTTTTCCCAGTCGATGAGCGCAGAATAGCCCTTAATGGTGCCGTTTTGTTCATAGGCCTTGATTTCTTCCCGAACCTCGGCAACAGTTTTACCGGTAGCCGCTGCGATATCCTCGCAGGACATTCTGGCGTTTTTGTCTAAAAGCATTAAAATAGAATTCATAATATGCCTTCCTTTCGTCTTTAAAAGACGTCACAAATTATATATCGCGTATGCTGTCGGTCACATAATCATAGCCGCAGGGGCGGATGACCGGCAGCCCTAAAAGATAAATATCGGTCGCGCGAGATTCCAGCTCGACAAAGGCGGCGCACACCTCATTGACACGGCCCAGATAGGCCAGCGAATCAGATACCGGCAGCGTGGCGGTCTCTTTCATACGGGCAAGAATCTCGCGACCGCGCATGTTAAAGCCCAGCACACGAAGGTAGGGCGGCCTCTGTTCGCCATAGACCGATTCCAGCCCCAAAAACGCCGACATGACCACCCGGCGGATACGCGCGGCTGTATAGCGTTTTGATTTTGCCAGCGCGTAGATTTCCTCAACGCTGCACGCCTGCCTGATAGCCGCGTAAATACGGTTTTCAAGCCCTTCGGAAAGATCTGGCACGCGGGCAAGCTCATCGGCTGTCATGCGGCGCAAAACGCCAAGCATCATGGCTTGAAGCTTTTTGTCGTCAAACGGCACCAGCGCGTCACTCGCAGCAGCCTGTAGGGCTGCGTGCGACGAAGGCGGTAAAAAGTCGGCGATGGCTGCAACGCCGCCGCTACGCAGCAACGCGCGCAGAAAAGAGGCCGAAGCCATTTCGCCCTTGGCGAAAATGGCGTCGTGCCGGGCGCCATTTCTCACCACGGCAAACGGCACAATACGGCTGTCCATGAGCCCCAGCTGGCGGATATATTCCACTGCCAGCGCGTCGTTGGGGCTGCCGAGCATCTCGGCAATTTCGTCGCCGCACAGCTCGCTCACCGCGTGCTGGCGCGCTCTGGCAAAGGTCATGCCGGTAGAGAGCAGCTGCGCCATACGCTCGCACACAGGCGCGCTGTCCACCGCGTCTGCGGCCGCTTTTAAAATGGACAAATAACCGGACTCGCTGCCAAAGGATAAGACATCGACACATCCCATTCCCTCTGCGATGCCCGCGACGCCAAACGCAAAACGCTGTGCGGTCGCCATGGCATAAGGGAGCGGCAGCTCCAGTATCAGGTCAGCACCGCCCGCAAGTGCCGACCTGACGCGAGCTCGTTTTTCCGCAATGGCAGGGGTGCCGCGCTGGGTGAAATTGCCGCTCATAATCGCGACGATATGGGTTGCCCCTGCCTCGCGCGTTTTGGCGATATGATAGGCGTGTCCGTTGTGAAACGGATTGTATTCCGCCGCAATGGCTGCAATAGTCATGTTGCGCTGCCCCCTTTCTTTAACTGTTACTATATCCAATCCAAGTGCACTGCAAGCGAATTTTCATGGATTTTAAAGGATTTTAGCCCCTAAAAATGCCTGCAATCGTGTAAAT
>DATMYZ010000381.1:0-9205 GCA_035560675.1 Clostridia bacterium | reverse complement strand
ATTCGCATCCGTTCTTGCCCTTGGTATTGTTTCCGCTGTTGTGGCCGGCTGCGGCGGCTCAGGTGCTTCTGCACCTGCAAGCTCGACACCGCCCGCTTCCTCAGGTGCTCCCTCCGCGGCTGAGGTCAAAAAGGTCAATGTCGCGCTCGAATCCGGCTCGAAGCCCTTGAGCTTTGAGGACGAAAAGGGCAACAAGGTCGGCTATGAGGTCGATGTGCTCGCCGCGGTTGATGCGCTGATCCCTGACTATGATTTTAACCTGGAGTTTGTTGAGAGCGACGCCACTTCTATCGGCCTTGATACCGGCAAATACGTTCTTATCGGCGGCGGCCTTTATAAAACAAAAGAACGTCAGGAAAAATATCTACTGCCCGACGCGCTCAACGGCGTCAGCCTAATCAACATTTATGTGCACGAGGATGACAACAGCATCAAGAGCCTTGACGACCTTGTGGGCAAAAAGGTTGTGCCCTCCACCCCGAACGGCGGCATCTATAACCTGATGACCAGTTACAACGCCGAGCATCCCAACGCGCCAATCACTATCACCACCGCCGAAGGTGTGTCGGTTGCCGACCGCTTCGCTTCGGTAGATACCAAGCAGTATGACGCCCTGGTGCTGCCCAACAACCTCGGCTTTAACGAAATTAAGGCGCAGTTGAACCTGAAAGTTAAGGCGGTCGAAACGCCTGTCAAAATTAATGGCACTTATTTTGCGCTGGCCAAAGACCAGACCGATCTTGCCGCAAAGGTAAACGACGCCCTGAAAACACTACGCGAAGACGGCATGCTTGCTAAGCTATCGGTCAAATGGTACGGCGTAGACACCATCCAGTATTATAAAGATTAATCCAGCAAAACGCATATAAAAGGAGGGAGCCCCGTGGCATTGCACATCGACATTGGCTATGTACTGAAAATCATACAACGAATCAGCAGTGCTATCCCCTATACCCTGTTGATTATTGTTCTGTCGGGCTGCCTGGGTCTTACGCTTGCCATGGGGGTGGCTGTCATCCGCATCAAAAAATGGCGGGGCATTTATCCGCTCATTAATCTTTATGTCTCGTTTTTTAGAAGTACGCCCTGCATCATCCACATTTTTATTGTGTATTATGCGTTGCCAATGCTTCTGCGCGGATTTGGTCTGAATATTGACAACTGGAGCAAAACCATCTATGTCTTGCTGGCGCTGGTGCTCTATAACGGGGCGCACATGTCGGAATTCTTGCGGCCGGCCTATCTGACAGTGGATAAAGGCCAGCACGACGCGGCGGACAGTATCGGCATGAACGCCTGGACGAAGTTCACCCGAATTATACTGCCGCAGATGCTGCCCGTAGCATGGCCTAATATAGAAAATGCCATGATAGAACTGGTGAAGGACACCTCGGTGTTGTTTGTCATCGGGCTGACCGATATCATGGGCAGGGCCAAGATGGTCATTGTCAACGATTACGGCGTTAAAAAACTGGAGGTCTATCTCGCGGCGGGTATCATCTACTGGTGCATCACTTTTTCTTTAGGGAAGCTGTTTCAGGTCACCGAAAAACGCATCAACTATAGATCGCCTGACCGAAAGCAGGTGGTCTCATGATCAGCGGCGCATTGATACGCGATGATATTGGCTATATCCTTCAGGTTGTCCCCTTCACCGTCGGCACCGCCTTTCTGATCCTGATATCGGGCATTCTGTTGGGTTTTGTCATTGCGGTGATCCGTCTCCGCCGAATACCAATATTGCGCCAGTTGGCACGCGTCTTTATCGATTATACACGGGGCATTCCGCTGATCATCCACCTGTACATTGCCTACTACTTTTTACCCCCGCTGCTTAAGGCGCTGTTTGGCCTTACCCCAAATCCCCTCGTGATACTGGTGGTAGCCTATTCATTCTACATATCGGTGGGTCAGTCTGAGAATATTCGCGGGGCTTTTAGCTCGGTGGAAACCGGACAGTGGGACGCGTCGTTTGCATGCGGCCTCAGCGACGCACAAACCCTCAAGCGAATAATTGTGCCACAGATGCTCACGGTGGCGCTGCCGGTTATGCTAAACAGCTATCTGGGGGTTATTAAAGGGTTGTCACTTGCTTTTACCATCGGCGTAACCGATATTCTATCGCAGGCGCGGGTCGCCTCCGCACAGAACTATGGTTATCTTGAAGCATACATAGCGGCTGCATTGGTTTATTGGGCGCTCTGTGGCGCTCTGAGCTGGATTTTTGGCAAGCTGGAACAAAAACTGACTAAATGGTAGAAAGGGTGCAAGTCATTTGAACAAGGTAGAACGTATCAAGGCTGCTTTACACGGCGAGGCAGTAGACAGAATTCCTGTGAATTTGTGGATGCATTTTTCCGCAGCCGATCAGGACCCCCGAACCCTTGCGGAAACGCAGGTTGATTTTGCCCAGAAATACGACTTTGACTTTATTAAGCTGATGCCGTTCGGGCTTTATGGTGTACAGGATTACGGCGCAAAGGTTAAGATTTTCAACAAGGTCAATTGCCCACCCATCATTGACGACTATGGCATCCACAATATCGAAGAATGGGGTCAAATTGAACCGTTGCCCGCCATTTATGGCTCTTATGGCAAGCAGCTGCAAGCGGCGCAGTATACTGTCAGACACACCAAAGGCAGTCTGCCGGTGGTACAGACCATTTTCAGCCCGCTGACGACCGCCCGAAAGCTGGCAGGTGATCGTATTCTACTTGATATGCAGGAAAACCCTACGCTGTTTAAGCAGGCGCTGGAGGCGATTACGCAGACTACCATCAACTTTGTGCGCGCCAATATCGACGCTGGGATAGACGGATTTTTCTTCGCCACTCAGTGCGCCAACCACGATTTTCTCACCGAAAAGGAATATGAGGAGTTTGGTAAATTCTACGACCTGAAGGTCATCGCGACCTATCAGGACGAGACATTCTTTAACATTGCGCATCTCCACGGCGACCACGGCATGTTCGAGCTGATTGCCAACTATCCGGTCAACTGCCTGAACTGGCACGACCGCTGGAGTATCCCCTCGCTTGCGCAGGCTCGGCAAATAACCAACAAGTGCCTGCTCGGCGGTATACGCGAAATTCCCTATTTCGACGAGAATGGCGCTAAGATTAGAGAGAGCCTGCTTGCCTCCGGCAGCGTGGAGGATATTCGCCTCCATGTGCAGGAGGCCATCACACAGGTGGGCGGGCGCGGCCTGATTCTGGGCCCCGGCTGCGTGGCAGACCAGTTGCTTCCTGAGAGAAACCTCTACGGCCTGCGCAAAGCGGTATACGATTATAGTGAACTGGTTTTTGCGGGCGCATAAATATTAAAACATATCAAACAGCGGCAGAAGTCTGAAGTGACCGGTGTTCTTTTGCCGCTGTTTTGCTCAAAGCATTTTGTCGCGCCCAGTTGCAGAACCGCGTGAATCGCTTTAGTTATGACGATTTTAAGCTTTCGGCTTGATGGAAGGCCTCCGTGACACCTATTCGAACAGATAGCTGGTCATCGACAGCGCACCTAAAATGCGGGAATTGTTAAACGCCGCAATGCAGTCGCTGTCCGCCGACGCGCCCAGCACGTAAAGCAGCGGTGCAAAATGGTCAATGGAATAAAAGGCCAGCCATGCGGATTCTCCGGCGCGCTCAAAGTGGACGACATTGTCATAATCACGTTTTAAGACATGGTCGTAAATATAGCGGTCAAATGCCTCGGCCCACTGATCGCCGCCCGCGTTATGCCAGTCGACTCTGGTAAGGTTATGCACAACGCTGCCGCTGCCCAAAATCAACACGCCTTCTTCACGCAAAGGTGCCAGCGCGCGCCCAAGCGCAAAATGCTGTTCGGGGGTAGCGTTCTGATCCACACTGAGCTGGAACACCGGTATCCCCGCCTTGGGAAAAACCCGATGCAGCACCGACCATGTGCCATGGTCGAGGCCCCAACTGTTATCAATAGCGGCATTCTCCCCCAGCAATTCCTGTGTCCGGCGGGCAAAATCGGGTGCACCAGGCGCGGCATAAACAATCCGGTAAAGCTCGTCGGGAAACCCGTACATATCATAAATCATGCGGGGCGATTCGGTATCCATCACCCGGGTGCCCGGCGTAAACCAGTGGGCGGATATGCTTAAAATGGCTTTTGGACGCGAGAGTCGTTGACCGAGCGCCTCCCATTCGGCGGTATAGGGGTTGTTCTCAATGGCATTCATCGGCGAGCCGTGGCCGACAAATACAACGGGCATTTTTTTCATGGTAATCACACTCTCTGTCTTATATTTACGTCCATCACTAGCGGATTTAATTTTACAAACAATTCATGCCTTGGGAATTCTCACAATAAAACGGCTGCCTTTGCTTTTTTCGCTTTGTGCCTCAATTGTTCCGCCATGTGCGGCCACAATCGCCTTGACAATAGAAAGCCCGATACCCGCTCCGCCGGTTGCCCTGCTTCGGGACTGATCAGTGCGGTAAAACCGCTCAAAAATACAGGACAGCTCCGCCGCATCTATGCCAATACCGTCGTCACAAACCTCCAGCACGCCGTATTTCTCTTCGTTTGAGACAGCCATCCGGATATGACCATCCTGCGGGGTATACTTCACCGCATTTGAGAGTAAATTAATCAGAACTTGTTCAAGTTTTTCTGGGTCAGCTAAAACGATGGCGTTGCTGCCGCCGGTGCTTATGCCAATCCGCTTTGCGTGGCAAGTAGCCACATAATTTTCGGCTGTGGCCTGCGCGCGCTCCAATAAATCGACAGGCCGCCTATTCAGTCTTAAATTTTCGTCCTCGATGGTCGAGAGCTTTTCAAGCTCGGCCACCAACCCCGAAATGCGATCAATCTCGTCGTAGCAGCCTTGCAGCCGGTCAGACGTCGCAGGCCACACCCCCTCTATCATCGCTTCCAGATGGGCGGCAACGGCGCTCAGCGGTGTGCGCAGCTCGTGTGCCACGTCGGAAGTTAGCCTTTTTCGCAGCGCTTCCTGCCGGCTGATGGTTTTTGCTAGTGCGTCTATGGCCTGCGTTAGCTCCGTCAGCTCATGCGTGTGGCTGTCGCCGTCAAAGCAGATGCCATAGTCCCCTTGCGAGATAGCGCGGGCAGCTTCAGCAGCCTGCGCAACAGGCCGGGTGATGCGGCGCGAGAGAAAATAGCCCGCAACAAGAGAGCAGACAAACGAAAACACGCCGATGCTCAGTAACAGCATATTTAGGGTGTCTAAAAACAGCAGGTCGCTTTCGCTAAAAAAATACGGGCCGTAATATGTTATTTCTACACGACCGATAGACTGCCCATTGTAGGTCATGGGGTATTCGCCGGACATGACCTGTCCGCTGATATCGGGGCGGCGTGCCTTCATACGCCGAGAAATGTCGGCCATCATCTGTGAACAGAGGCTAGCGTTGTGATTTTCGGCGTCCCAGACCGGACCGCCAGCGGCGTCATAGAGCTTGACAATATAGCCGTCATACAGCGCATACATGCCGATGCCATGAACAAAGCCAACATCCCAGGTTTGCGTCAGGGGGGCATACTGGCGCTCGATGTTAGCCGCAATTTCGCCGGAGCGAAACGCCTGCTTTTGCTGAATATAGCTGTCAAATGCCTTGGCAATAATGATATTCGAAAAAAAGCTGATGAGCGATATGGTAATGAGTACCACCAGCGCAATGGTCAGCGAAATTTGCGTCTGGAGTTTTCGCGGCATCTTATACCTCCCCGAACTGATAGCCCAGACCATGAATCGTCTTAATATAGATCGGTGCCTTGGGATTGTCTTCTATTTTGTGCCGCAGGTTTTTTATATGCGTATCCACTGCGCGGTCGTACCCCTCAAAATCATCTTTAAAAGCGGTGGCAATCAGCTCTTCTCTTGAAAAAACCTTGCCCGGATATTTAACCAGCGCCGCCAGAATGCGCGCTTCGTTCGGCGTCAGTGCGACGGGCTGCCCGGCTTTATAAAAGCGTTTTCTCTCAAAATCGACCGACAGGTCGTTGTTGTTCCAAGAGTTTTTATTAGCCAGCGGTGTGAGATCAGCGGAAGAACGGCGCAACACCGCTTCTATTTTGGCCTCTAACACCTTAAGGCTGAATGGCTTTAGCACATAATCGTCCGCGCCAAGCGCAAGTCCGTTGAGCTGGTCGGCCTCGTTCGATTTTGCCGTCAGCATAATAATTGGTGTGCGCGCGGTTCTGCGCACGGCGGCGCAGACCTCCTCGCCGGATATATCGGGCAGCATCAAGTCCAGCACGACCAGCGAGATGTTCTCGTGCGCGAGCAGTGCCAATGCCTCTCGCCCGGTTGCAGCCGTATAGACCGTATAGTCGCGGCTGGATAAAAAGGCAGCGACCACTTCGAGAATTTTCGGCTCATCATCTACAACCAAAATGCGTTTATGCGTCATACCGTCAGGTCGCTCCCTTCAAAATAGTCTTGTAGAATTAAATTATACTGCGCTGGTAGGAAAAACACAAGCCGCCGGGAAGGGGTGTACACAGCTTGTGCCCTCAACTAGCCCCGTGAGGATTTTCACGTTTCATTTCCAGTTTGCAAAAATTTTTACCGAGCTTTTTAGAATTTCTTGTGGAATGGTAACCATGCTATCGGTTACCGTCTTATCTTTGCCAAAAATCGGCCAAGGATTACATCCACCCGATTCCACTTCAAGCTGGTTGGCGGAAAACCGGTTGCCACAGTTTTGACAAACCAGCTCGTTGCCTGACAGCTCGTAATAGCCGCGACCGGATGAATAGCAAATCTGGCAGGTGTTAAACGCGGTGCGTATCGTGCCGTCCGATGCTTTAACCGCTATAATCTCCATTTCAGTCTTCCCTACGGTGACAGGGTAAAAGGATGGCGTTTCGGTAACATCACTGATGGCAATAACCAGTCCGCCCTCCTGCGCAGCACGGTCGGCACCAGAACAGCCCGCGAGCAATATCGCCAAAATCAAGGTAAAAAGCACCGGGCCAACAAAAAGTAAATTGTGCGCGGTACTGTCAATATTAAATCTCAGTTTCATCTACTTTTCCTCCTGTGGTTTTGTTTTCAAGCCACTGTTTGAACAATGCGTTAAAGGGGTATCACCCCCGCCATCCCCATACTTACCGGACGTGTCTTTAAAAAGAAAAACGGCAACAATAAGACCCGCCAGCGGAAAAACACAGTGCCAGTGCTGTATTAAAAATTGCATCACAGTTCCCCCTTGTAAGAATAGTTCGTTTATTGACAGCAGGAGCCACCCGCACCCGCTAAAAAAGTCTCCGGCGGCCATATTAGCGTTTCAAATGCGGCCACTTCTTCTTTTATTGCGGCTTTGTCTATGGCGGTAATATCCTCGACGACCTTGACATAGCCAAAAAATGCGCTATCTTCGGTCGAAAAGTCAAAGCTCTGCTCCGGGTAGAAATAGAACCCATTTTCTCCACTGGTAAGCGGAAGCTGCGTGGCATAAGCTGGAATCAGGATAGCCTTATCGCCAGCAGCAGAGGACGTATTGCGGTTAACGCGCCAAAGTACATCGGTGTTGGCCTGCACGACTACCACAGCCGGCGAAAACCCCTGATCGGTCAATAAAACATCCACCTGTTGAACAGTGGCACCGCTGCTGTCGGTGACAAACTCGGCCACTGTCAGGTCGTCGACGGGAATCGAATACCCCGAGGGGGAAGGTTCTAAAACCGTCTCATTGCTATTCTCATTGCTGTCGTCAATCGGCGTGCCGGATTCTACGACGGTAATACTGCCCCGAATCATGCCCATCCAGCAGCTGTATTGAAAGGTACCCGTTTTGTCTGGGGTAAAGCTGATGACATTTTCACCGAGCTCAAACTCATGGGTAATGTCATACGCCGGAATATAGAGCCGGTTGTTGCAGCCGTTGATGCTGCCCTTAGGTGCCGTTATCACCCATTTAACCGGCGTGCCCGCCTGCACGGTAATGGCAGGATATCGCCCCGGGGCCAGAGTGCTCGCAACCAGCTGAACGCCATCCTGTGTGACCTTAACGTTCCCCGAATCATCCGCAGCGCCCGCTGGCACCGAAAACGGCAGAGCCACCCCCGCCAGGCTGAAGCCCTGCGAAAGCATCGAAAGCCCCAGCACTGCCACCAAAACAGCGCCTGCGGTCATCATCTGACGAAGGTGCTTTTTGGTGAGCATTGCGCCCAGCGCGCCTAGACCAAGCATCAGCGGCAGCGTACCAAGCGAAAAAATCAGCATGGACAATGCGCCCTTAAGCGGGCTACCGGTAGAAAGTGCATAGAGCTGCATCGCCTGAAGCGGCCCGCAGGGCATCAGCCCGTTAAGCATCCCGACAACCAGCGGGCTTTTTGTGGAGGAACGGGCATTTTTGAAACCTGAAGACATAGGCATCGAAAGATTCAGCCGCCGCATCCAAGGAAAGATATCCAGCATGTTGAGCCCCATCATAATCATAAAAACGCCCGCCGCCAGCTTGATCATGCCCTGCACCGTGTTAGAAAAGATGAAAACAGTACCGGCCGCTCCGATAACAAACCCTGTTGCGGTATAGGAGAGAACACGTCCAAGATTATACATGAAGCCAGGGCGATAGGCCGACCATCGACCGGTTTGAGAGTCAGTCGCACAGTGTGACAAACACTGCGACAGATTGATGCCTCCGCACATGGCGACACAGTGTGCCGAAGTGATTAGTCCTATGATGAACAACATGCCATAGCTCATGTCATCTGCCGCCAAACTGGCAGGTGCCATCAGGTTGATAAGCCCAGTCTGTGCCACGACCATATATAGAGACGCTATGATCAGCAGCAGACCAATGTCACGCTTGTAATCCGTTTTGGAGCGGCCACCCTCCGGTAATACATGATAGCCGAGCGCTTCAATTGTCTTAACCAACTCGTCCAGTGAGGTTATGTCGGAATCATATTGAATATCAGCTCTGCCCAATTGATAGCTGACCTGAACCTTTATGACGCCGCGCTGTTGTCCCAACGCTTTTTCAATAGTGTTTTGGCAGCCTGCGCAGGTCATGCAACCGATATTTAAGCTTTGAGACTTTATAATGGCTTCCATAGCAGTAGCTCCTATCCGTATTTACTTTGCGAGCCAGTTCACAAGCTGCCGAACAATCGAATTAGCTTGCAACAATTTAGGGCGCTGTTTCCGTACCGCTCTTCATTCGGTTTTCCAAAGCGATATAAATATTGATCAAACGCAGGCTTTAAG
>DATMYZ010000380.1:0-6871 GCA_035560675.1 Clostridia bacterium | reverse complement strand
CAATAGAGGCATTATGATATGAATACAGTTAAAATTCGCAAAATGGTGCTCTCAGCCATGTTTGCCTGCCTGAGCTTTGTGCTGTGTACCTTTGTTTACTTCCCGTCGATGGCGCCATTCCAGCATTTTGTCAACGTGCTGGCGGCGGTATTTTTGGGGCCGTGGTATGCCCTCGCTGCCGCGTTTTTAACCGGCGTCATGCGCATGATGAGCGGTCGGACGATTCAGGCACTGGTGGGCGCCATTTTCGGCGCTTTTCTGTCGGGGCTGTTCTACCAAAAGACTAAACGCTTATGGGCCGCCGTTGTTGGTGAGGTCATCGGTACCGGTTTTATCAGCGCGATGGTTGCCTATCCGCTCATGAAACTGTGGTATGGGCTCGACGCGCAGTCGCCGTTTTACTACATTCCGTTTTATACGCCGTCTTCGATGATGGGTGCATTCCTCGCGGTGCTGACGCTCGGCGTACTTAAGCGCTCCGGCGTGTTGCAGCGCCTGCTCGACGACATCAACCGCTGGGAGGTTTTAAAATGAAGACAACACTGCAAAACATACGCAAACAAAAGCCGCTAGTGCATTGCATCACCAACTATGTCACCGTTAATGACTGCGCAAACATCCTCCTTGCTGCGGGCGCAACACCGACCATGGCGCATGATATCCGCGAAGTGGAGGAGATCGTCACAGCTGCCTCAGCGCTGGTTTTAAACCTTGGTACGGTGGGCGATATCGATGCGATGGTCGTCGCCGGAAAGCGCGCCAACGCACTGGGCAAGCCGATTGTACTGGATCCTGTCGCGGCGGGTGCCTCCAAGCTGCGCTATGATAGCAGCACGCGCCTGATCAATGAGCTGAAACTTTCGGTCATCCGCGGCAATATCTCGGAGATTAAAGCACTGGCAATCGGCCAGTCCGATACGCGTGGCGTTGACGCGGGCGAAAAGGATGCCGTCACCGAAGAAAATCTGGACGCCGTCTGCCGTATGGCTAAGGAATTTGCTAAAACAACCGGCGCTGTGATCGCCATTTCGGGTCGGCTGGATATCATCGCCGATGCCGACCGCGCCTGCGTTATCACGAACGGCTGTGCCGAGATGGCGCAAATCACCGGTAGCGGCTGCATGCTTACTGCGCTTATCGGCGCGTTTTGCGGCGCGCAACCAGACAACACCTATGCCGCCACCGTTGAAGCGGTTTCGGCCATGGGGCTGTGCGGCGAGCGGGCGCGTCACAAAATGTTGACACATGAGGCAGGAACGGCCTCTTTTAGAACCTTCTTCATTGACACGATGAGTTTGCTGACCGATACACAGTTAGAAAGGGGACAACATATTGAGAATCGATAAAAGCGCCATGCTGCTCTACGCTGTGACCGACCGCGCCTGGCTGAACGGCGAACCACTTGAAAGCGCGGTAGAAAAGGTTCTGAAGGCCGGAGCAACCTTTTTACAGCTGCGAGAAAAAGATTTGATCGATGAGTTATTCCTCGCCGAAGCCAAAAAGATAAAGCCAATTGCTCAAAAATATAAGGTTCCGTTTGTGGTAAACGATAATATTGAGGTTGCCTTAAAATGCGGTGCGGATGGCGTGCACGTTGGGCAGTCAGACATTGTGAATAAGAATGTTCGCGCGCTCGTCGGACCGGATATGATTCTGGGCATTTCGGCCAACACGGTGGAAACCGCCCGGCGCGCCGAGCAAAGCGGTGCAGATTATATTGGTGTCGGCGCGGTGTTCGGTACCGCCACCAAAAAGGACGCCCAGGCCATCAGTGTGGAATGCTTGCGCGAAATTTGCCAGGCGGTCAGCATTCCGGTCGTCGCTATTGGCGGCATCAACGAAAACAACATGTTACAGCTTGCGGGTAGCGGAATCGATGGCGTGGCGATTATTTCAGCCATTTTTGCCAAGCCCGACGTCGCCGCCGCGACGCGCGAACTGCGCACACTCAGCGAGAAGGTGGTGAAGTTTTAGTCTATGAATAAGCATTTTGCTATTTTTGACATGGATGGTACGCTTATTGATTCCATGCCGGTATGGCGCGGATTGGGCCGAACCTTTCTCCTCTCGCGTGGCATAGCGCCTCCGGAAGATTTACGTAAAACCATTGCGCCGATGACGCTGCCGCAGTCGGCTGACTATTTTAAGACGCTGGGTGTCACCGGTACGACGGGTGAGATTGTCGATGCGCTTAACGGCTATATGCGCACCCAATATGAAACGACTATAGAACCACGCGAAAACGTCGCGCCATATCTTGATGCGCTTAAAGGCGCGGGAGTGCGCTGCTGCGTGGCAACCGCCACCGACGAGGCACTGGCGCGCATTTGCTTAGCGCGGCTTGGCTTATTAAAGTACTTTGAATTTATCGTCAGCTGTGAGAATATCGGCGTGGGCAAGACCAGTCCGGCGGTTTATCACGCCGCGGCGCAACGGATGGGAGCGGCACCCGCCGACATCGCTGTTTACGAAGATGTTCCCTATGCTGCCGAAACAGCGAAGAGGGCAGGGTATTACACGATTGGCGTATATGACCCCTCCGCTGAAAAGCACCAGTCGAGATTAAAGCAAACTATTGACGACTATATTGAGGATTATGCCGTTGCTGCTGAAGCGCAAGCGAGGGAGGTGCGGGCATGACCTTTGCCGATCGCTTACATAAAAGCGCAGCACCCATTTGGGCGGGCTACCATGCCCACCCGTTTGTCAAAGGTATCGGGGACGGCACCCTTGACGTTGAGCGTTTCCGCTATTTTATGATTCAGGACTATTTGTATCTGTTTGAATACGCCAAGGTGTTTGCGCTCGGCGTGGTAAAGGCTAAAAGCCCTGCGCACATGCGCGGTTTTGCTAAAAGCCTAGAAGCCGTGCTAAACGGTGAAATGACGATCCATAAGGCCTACATGAAGCGACTGGGTATCGACGAGCGGGATGCCGAGGACGCAAAGCCTGCGCTGGCCAATATCTCTTACACCCATTACATGCTGTCGGTCGGCTTTTCGGGAGACGCGTCCGCTATTACGGCGGCAATTCTCGCCTGCTCATGGAGCTATGCCGAAATCGGCCTGCGCTTGAACGGCATTCCGGGCGCAGCGCTGCACCCGCTTTTTGGCGAATGGATTTCAGGCTACTGCTCAGAGGGTTATCAAACCGAGAACAACGCGCTGATTGCCGAGATGAACACGCTGGCAGAGGGCCGCAGTGCGGACGAACTGGCCCATCTTGAAGAGGTGTTTATTAATTGCAGCCGGTACGAGGCGCAGTTTTGGGATATGGCATGGAAAATGGAGGATTAGCGATGCTTTCGCTGCGAGAGGTGACCTATCAATACCCGAAGGAACCGGCCCCGACTGTTGAGGGGCTGTCTTTTGAGATGCAAAAGGGTGAGTTTGTGTCTCTTGTCGGAGTAAGCGGCTGCGGAAAGAGCACGGTGTTTCGGCTGATAAACGGCTTGCTCACCCCCGATTCGGGCGAGGTTTTCGTCGGTGGAGAAACGATACGAGGCAAGCGCCATTACTGCGGCTATATGCCGCAGCGCGACCTGCTGTTCCCGTGGCGCACGGTAGAAGCCAATTTGAGGCTGCCGCTGGAGCTGGCGGGCGGGTTGTCTAAAACCCAGATGCGACAAAGCGTCGGTCAAATGCTTGCCGAGGTCGGGCTCACGGGCTGTGAGCATAAATACACGTCTGAATTATCGGGCGGTATGCGGCAGCGCGCCGCGTTCGGACGCACCGTGCTTACCGGCTCCGATTTACTGCTGCTTGACGAGCCATTTTCGGCGCTGGATTTTTTAACCCGCGTCGCCATGCAGGAATGGCTGTTGTCGCAGTGGGAGCGGCATAAAAAAACCATCCTGTTTATCACGCACGATGTGGAGGAGGCCATGTTCCTTTCAAAGCGCATCATGGTCGTGGCACAGACGCCCATTCAATCACTGATCGACGTGCCAGTTCCGCTGCCGTACCCCCGCAGCCGCGATATGCTGGCCCGCCCGGAAATAATCGCCTTGCGTGAACAGTTGGTCGCGCTGTTAAGGAAGCAGGTAGCACTTTGAAAAAGCATATGATCCGAGCAAAAAGACCAATTGCCTGCCCCGCCAACCTGCCCGCAGCAGGTTTGGTATTTATTTTACTCATGCTTTGGCAGGCGGTTGCCATGAACATCAACGCCGCCTATATTATACCATCGCCCATACAGATTCTTATTCGTCTGTGGGAGCTGCGCCAGACGCTGTTTTTGGTACATCTGCCTGCGACGATGAGCGTCACCCTGATCGGGCTTCTGATATCAATTGTATTAGGGCTGCTTCTGGCGGTGGCAATGGATTTAAGTCCGCTGGCTGAAAAGGCGTTTTACCCGATTATTATTGCGTCTCAGACCATTCCTACCACGGCAATTGCGCCGCTGTTCGTGCTGTGGTTTGGTTACGGCATCTGGAGCAAGGTGCTGGTCACGGTGCTAATTACTTTTTTTCCGATCACTATTTCGGTGTTTGACGGCTTCCGCTCAGCTAAAACCGAGATGGAAGAATTGCTTTTGACCTATGGAGCGGGCAAAAAAGATATCTTTTTAAAGTTGAAGTTGCCCGGTGCATTACCATATTTCTTTTCCGCCATTAAAATGGCGATACCGCTGTCGATTATTGGCGCGGCAATCGGCGAATGGCTCGGCGCGCAGAGCGGGCTGGGCTACTTTTCCCGTCGGATGATGACCCAGCTCGACGGTGCAGGCGTGTTTGCCCCTATCGTACTGTTGTCGGTCGTCGCTATGCTGATTGTGGGGCTTGTCGGCCTCATCGAGCGGGCGGTCATTCGCTGGCGCAAGGAACTATAATTGTTTAAGGAGAGAATGAAACCAATGAAAAAGCTGTTTTCTGTTTTATTGGCAGCACTAATGCTGTTTATCATGTCTGGCTGCGGCGCAAAGCCCTCTGCGGCTGCCCCCGCAGAATCCGGTGCCGCTGCCCCTGCGCTCAAGGAAATTGACGTCGTGCTCGACTGGTACCCCAACGCACTGCATACCTTTATGTACACCGCTATCGAAAAAGGTTATTATGCCGAAGAAGGCCTAAAGGTGAATATCCGCTTCCCCTCAAATGCCAACGACGCCATGTCGCTCGTTGCGGCTGGCAAGGCGCAGGTCGGCCTTTATTACCAGCAGGATGTCATCATGGCGCGTGCCAATCAGAAGGTGCCGGTGCGTTCCATCGGTGCGGTGGTGCAGTCGCCGCTCAACATCGTCCTAAACCTTAAAAGCGCCAATATCCATTCCCCGAAAGATTTAGTCGGCAAAACCATCGGTTATGCCGGAACAGAGCTGAGTGAAGCGCTCGTACGCAGCATGATGCAACATGTGGGGGCTAACTATAGCGATGTCACCATGATAGACGTCGGATTTGACCTCATGAGCTCGATGACCACCAGCAACGTGGATGCTACCATCGGCTGCTATGTCAACCATGAGGTGCCGCAGATGATTGAACAGGGCTTTGACGTTGATTACTTCATGGTAGACGAATATGGCGTACCCACCTATTACGAGGGTGTGTTCATGGCCAACGATGATATGATCAAGAATGACACTGAGACACTCAAGGCCTTTTTGCGGGCAAGCGCCAAGGGCTTTGCTGATATGAAGGCCGACCCCGAAGCAGCGCTGGCTATTCTACTGGAAAACCAGAACGAAGAGAATTTTCCGCTGTCTGAGTCGGTGGAGCGCCAAAGCATGACCATGCTGCTACCGCTGATGGAAACGGCTACCGCACCGTTTCTGTCGCAAACGGAAGAGGTTTGGCAGAAAAATATTGACTGGCTGTATGATCAGGGACTCATTTCAGAAAAGCCGCCTGTTTCTGACTTGATGGCCACGCTGTCATGAAAAATACAAACAAGGGCCGCCGTACGAAAAACGTACGGCGGCCCTCAGTCTGTCGATAAAGTCACGGCGGTTCGACAATTTGCACAAAATCATGCCGCTTTTAACGGCATCGGGAAAACCCCTTGCGGGGGTTCTCCCACGCAAAAACAGTCCACCGGACTGTTTTTGCGCCCTCTCCTGCGCTTTTAAACGATAAAATGACGTACGGGGCGCTGTCCCGCGCCCTGCAAGCTTTTAGAAAAGCTTGACCGAAACTTATATATGTGCAACTCTTTCTGTCATATAGGTTTTTCGACAGACTGAATCGGCGGCGAAAAAGACTCGCCGCCGATGGCTGCATCGTTATTTAGCGGCACTGCCGCAAGGCATATGCCCGCCTTTTAGCCTTCGAGCGCCGCAGAGCAGCCCTGTCCGTTAAGCCTGCGTTTAGCTATGTACCGCGGGTAGTCAATATAGCAGTTGCTGCGGCGGCACCCGCCGGGCACGCCGTCGCACGCGCCCCGCTCGCCAATATATTGCCACATGCCGTAATCGCGGCGGCCAAGCTGGCGCTGCAACACCGCCTCATCACTGCGGTAGTCGGCAATCCAGATGTCTCTCGCGCACAGGCGGGTCAGGTTCAGGTAAGTCAGCGCAAAAGCTGTATAGGTATAAAACATGCCGCAGTAGCCCAGGCGCTCTATTTCAAATAAAAAGGCAATGACGCTGTCGGTAAGCCCCTCTTTGCCTTGACCGATCAGGCAGGGGAGGTCTGTTTCCCACACGCCAAAGGCGATAGGCATGGTAATTTTGCCCGGGTGCCGCTCGGCAAGCTCTACCACCTGCCCCGCCGCACGATGCGCCGCCGCGGGTGTTTTAGTGTAGGCATACACATAAAGCCCGACAGAAAGCCCCGCTGCGCTTGCCGCCTCGATGCTGTCGTCGATGCCGTCATCTTTGACCATATCCCCATGATAGCCCGCCCAGCCCGCGCGCAGCATGACCCCCTCTATGC
>DATMYZ010000379.1:0-4772 GCA_035560675.1 Clostridia bacterium | reverse complement strand
CAGCTAGACTTACAAAAATAAATGACAAAAGGTGAAACCATGACAGACGTAAAACGACGACTGCGCGAGGTTGTGCAAATGTTGCGCAGTAGTGCAAACGGTCGTGCGCTGTGGAGCTGCCTGTTAGCTATTTCACTCTCGGTGATCATTCTGTTGATTTCAAAACAGATGAAGGCAGTCTACATCAGGGATGGAGAAATAACGACGCTGAAATACACATTGAGCCATGAACCCCAAAAAATTCTTAACGATAGCGGCATTGTCACTATGGCATGCGATATTGTGGATTTTTCAGGCTTTGAGGGCAAGATGGGTGTTATTAACATCACGCGCGCTTTTCCCGTTACCATTCAGGTGGACGGTAAGCTCAGCGCACTGATGACCACCGATTCCACGGTGGGGCAACTGCTCCGCCAGCAGGGCATAACGCTTGGCGAATTTGATGAAATCAATATTTCCCCTGTGCTTTATTTATCCCCAAACGACCAGATTGTTATTAAACGCGTGCAGCTGACGACAACGATTGTGCACGAAACGATTCCCTACGAGGTGGAATACAAAGAAAACAGCCTGATTCGAAGAGGGGGAACACGTACGCTGATAAGCGGCCAGAATGGCGAGCGTGCCATTACCTATATTGACCGCGTTGTAGATGGCGTTCTGCATGCGCGTGAACAACGCGAGGTGATTGTGACCCGTCAGCCTGTGACTCAGTTAGTTCTGCGTGGCACCTCTGAAGCGGTCTCAGATCTGGATTTTGGCATTCCGCTCAATGCTAACGGCGCGCCCGTGCGGTATAAGCAACTGCTTACCGACCAGATATGTACCGGATACAGTGCAGGCAGGAGCGCTTATGGCGCGAGCCGAATGACGCTGCAAGATGGCTATGTAGCGGTGCGCGCACATGAGATTCCGTATGGAACAAAAATGTATATCACTAGCCCAGACAACAGCTTTGTTTACGGTTTTGCTATTGCGGCGGATACCGGAATAGGTCTGATGCAGAATGTTATTGACTTTGATCTGTACTATGAGACCTATGTCGAGAGCTGTCTTAACGGGCGCAAACAACTCAATGTTTATATTCTGGAATGAAACGGCATGCCGCTCAGCGTTTTAAGCGCCGGGCGGCGTTTGCTTAGAGGTGAGAGCCTTGCAACCACAAGGCGTAAATGATGTCAGGGCAAGTGCTTCGTAAAGACCATGAGTGTTGCCGCCATACGACTTTTTGGTAGCACACCCCAGCCTAGGCCTAATTTGTGGCGGTGAAAATATATTCATAAATTGCCTCAAAAATAGTCATTGGTAAAAGGCAGGCATTGTGATAAAATAGCTAAGGCTAAAATAATGATTAAGGTGGTACGACAATGAAATTTAAACGAATGACAGTACTGCTTATGGCGTTTTGTATGGTGCTTGCAGGCTGCGGCGGCAGTGCATCGAGCGGCGCGCAGCAGTCTTCGGAAGAAAGCTCTTCGGCGACAGAAAGCAGCGATGTTACTAACATTGAAAACACCTGGAAGGCTGGTGACCTGCCCCAGTTTGAAGCACCCGAAAGCGGTACGCCTCTTGTTACGCTTCGCACCTCAATGGGTGACATTAAGATGATGCTGTTCCCGCAGGCCGCGCCCAAAGCGGTGGAGAATTTTGTTCAGCATTGTAAGAATGGTTATTATGACGGTGTTACTTTCCACCGCGTCATTGAGGACTTTATGATTCAGGGCGGCGACCCCCAAGGCAATGGCACAGGCGGCGAAAGCATCTGGGGAGAATCCTTTGAAGATGAGTTTTCAGATAACCTCTATAATTTCCGTGGTGCTGTTTCGATGGCGAACGCGGGTTATAGCACAAATGGCAGCCAGTTCTTTATTGTGCAGGAGGATGCCGCACAATATCCTGAAAGTAATTACCGCGTCTCTAAGGAAAACGCCGAAGTGGTCATGCAATATATTCTTCAAAACGCGGAATATTACAAGGCGAGCATGCTGATGATGGAAAAGCAAAAACAGCCTAATGTAACCAAAGAAGAGCTACAGGCCTATGCCGAAGAACTCAATGCGGGTCTTACGGCCATAAAGGACAAGGGCCTTACCGATGAGGTTCGCGCCAGATTTTCAGCTGCGGTGAATAAGTATATTGAGGTTGGCGGCCTGCCGACGCTTGATTATAAGCATACTGTCTTTGGCCAGGTCGTGTCGGGCATGGAGGTCGTTGACGCAATTGCCCGTGTAGAAACCGGTGAAAACGATAAGCCAGCTACTGACGTTGTCATCCAATCGGTGACGGTTGAAACTGCTGCTTAGGCGTTATGCTTATCTCAGATGGGCGCTTATGCCCAAAAACCATAAAATAAAGTTCCCGGCCGCACACAGCGGCCGGGATATTAGATTATCGGCAAGGGTCGCGGCCTGCATTTTATCGGCGGTCGCAGCATTATAGTCAAGCCAATTGAAGACCGAGCCATATTAGCAGCGTATTTTGTCCCGCGTAGTCGTCCTTGGCGGGCGTCAGCCCATCTGCGTTCTCCGCCTTGCCAGCCGCAAAATATCCTTGCCAATTTAGTCCCACTTTCCTATTGGTTTAACTATAAACAGGATTAGAGCAGCGGTGATGGTGCTATTTAGGCACGTCAAAAAGTAAATGACAAACCCTGCGGGCGGTTTCTGGCCGAGGGGATACTGCGCCCTGAAGCGGATGCGCAGAATGTACAGCATATGCGCACGGTCACGTGTTACGTCAAACCGGCCCAAATCAGTACAATGAGCGGTTATCGCACACTGTTGCAGCGCTAAGAGCTGCGAGCGCCAGCTTGCCGATCTCATCGTCCGTGTAGGAAAACAACTCGTCAATACATCTTGCTTTTTAACGGAAGATAATATCAAAATCCGGCTGGCCCCGTCAAAAACGAAGCCGACCGGATCTTTTCAACTGCCGCGTTATTGCGGAAATATTCTTATGCCTTCAACAAGTTGACAATGCCATCGCCAACTGCCAGCGCGGTTTGATATATACCTTCTTTGCTGCAAAGGTTATCGTAGTCTGTGGGATTGACCATATAGCCCATCTCCATTAGTACCGAGGGTGCAAGCGAGTTAAGCGTCACGCGGAATGCGTAGTACTTAACGCCGCGGTTTGCTCTGCCGGTGTGCGATATCATCGCGGGTAATAGGCTTTCACCCAGCTTTTTACCGATGCCTTCATAGTAGAAAACCTCGGTGCCAGTTGCGTTGTTGCCGTTTGCATTGGCAACGGTAGCATTGCAGTGCAGCGAGATAAACAGATCAGCGCGTCCGCTGATGGCTGGCTGCATTCGCTCGTTAAAGCGGCTGTTCAGATCCAGCTGTTCAGGTAGCAAAACAGTTGCGCCCATCGCTTCCAGTTGTATTTTGACGGCTTCAGCTGTCGCACGGTTGATATCGCTTTCCGTTGGGCCGGTCAGCTGTGCCATTCCCAGCGCACCGGGATCCTTGCTGCCGTGTCCTGCATCCAGTGCGACGGTAACGCCAGTAAGCGGCTTATTTGCATCGCCGGATAGGACAGGGCGATATTTGCAAATGAGCTGTATGCCACCATTGATGTATTGTACGGCGTGTCCCCAAAGTGTTGCGCCTGGCTTTAGCAGCAGCTCAATAGTGGTGGAGCCGTCGGAGTTCGCTGTAACGGTACTGCCGGAGAACAGGCTGCTTTGCGCTGTAGAAAACTCTGAAAGGCCACTGGTGTTGAACAGGTTGACCACCAGCCGGTCGTCGGTTTGCCAGCTTTGCGCAATGGCGCTGACGGAGCCGCTGAAGGTGAACACCTCTGAAGTCTTTTCCTGCGTAAAGCTGACCGTTGATATATTATTTTTAATGGTGTATTTGCCGATAAGCGGAGCGACGTTGGCGCGGCTGATCCAGCCACCCATTGAGAGCTGGTAGAGTGAATCGTTACCGCCAATGACATTATCCACAGCACCAAGCTTGGCGGTGGCAATATAGGCGCCATCAGGCGTTTTGACGATAGCGGCCGACACCTGCGTGCATTGTACGGTCAATGCGCCACCTGCACCGGTTGTTATCAGCTCGCCGGCTGAGGTTTTGGTCACGGTCTTACCCTGATAGGTCATCGTGTAGGTCACGTTGCCCAAGCTGACGGTGCCATCGGCATCTGGCATGACAAATTCCCCGCGATAACGTGCCGCAACACCGGCTTGCGCTGTCGCTGCCACCTGCGTTAGAGCGATGGTGCGATCCTTGACGGTGGCTGTTACTACTGCACCTGCTGGAGCCACGCAGGCAAGCGAGACCTTATCATTGACAAAATAAGCGTTGTTATAGGTGGGGAACATTTCTGAAACAGTGGTGGCGACCGCAGCCGGCCCTGTGTCAGAACGGGTGATATACACACTAACGGTTTTATCTCCCTGAGTGAATTTCACAAGGTTTTGCCCGTAGGCCAGCGCGATATAAACGCCAAAGCTGCCGTATTTTCCGCGTGTGGTAATTTCGTAGTTGTCGTTGCCCATGTAGAGAGGCTGATTCGGGTCGCTGCTGCCCATAATGTAATAATAGGCAGAGGATACGGTGGTGTTTTCGGAAGGCTTTGTAATTTGCAGCGTTTGCGGCACCTTTAAATTAACATGGCTCGTGACCGCCTCAAAGCTGCTATAATCGGCTGCTGCGGGCAGCGCAAGAGAAAATACCAGCGCTATCGCACAACAAGCTGCAAACGCGCGCCGAACAAAAGAATTCATTGAAGGGCTCCTTTCCTGCCATATGGCAGAAGCATAATAT
>DATMYZ010000378.1:0-7159 GCA_035560675.1 Clostridia bacterium | reverse complement strand
GCGCCCCGTATCCATAACGACTTTGGATACGGGGCGCTTTTAGGTATTAAAATGTGATGGATAGCAAATTATTAGACAACGCTTTGCAGGCCGAGCGTCTTTTCAATCAGCAGCATCACGCCCATTGTCACCACCATCATCAGGGTGGCCAGTGCGGCGATGGTGGGGTCAAAATGGTATTCGACGTAGCTCATCATCTCAATCGGCAGCATGGTCACACCGGGCCCGGTTAAAAAGGCCGATAGTGACACGTTGTTAAACGAATTGATAATCGCCATTATACAGGCCGACGCAATACCCGATTTAATGTTGGGTAACACGATGTGAAAAAACGTATACATCTTTGTCGCGCCAAGGCTTTCGGCCGCCTCCTCGGTGGCAAAATCGAAGTTTGCCAGACTAGAAGTAACCACCCGCATGATGTACGGAATACTCAGCAGCGTGTGGCCGATTAAAAGGCTGGGGATAACCGGCAGGTTATAATGCTTTACCACATAACGCAGCATCATAAAGCCCAGTACCACGCACGGAATGAGCACCGGCGACAAAAACAGCAGCTTGATGCTCTCCTTGCCCTTAAAGCGGTAACGGTTTAGCGCATATGCAGCCGGTAGCCCAAGCAGCAATGCAATAAGCGTCGCCGCAATTGCAATAAAAAAGCTCATTTTAGCGGCTTCGATAAACGCGTTCATGGTCAACGCCTGCACATACCACTTGAGGGTAAAGCCCTCGCCCGGGAATTTTAGATATGTGGTATCGCTGAAAGATGCCGCGGCGATAACCAGCAGCGGGCCAATCAGAAAAGCGTACACCAGTATGGTCATCAGCAGCAGCGTTTTGCTCTTTTTCATATCTTAACTCCCATAGGCTGACTACAAATTCTACTTTCAAAAAGCGAAAAAGTTTTGGCCAAGCTTTTTAAAAGCTGGCGGGGCATCGTGACACCACAGGCGGCGGCCTATTTGTTTCCAAACCCCAGCTGCCTGCCCATGCTGAAAACAGCACAGGCATCACGCAGCGGCTTACAAATTACTTAACCGAGAAAATCGTGTTCCACTGGTCAATCCACTGAGCCTTATTGGCGTTATAGAGCGTCCAGTCAATGAACAGCAGCGAATCAATGGTGTCCTTGCCATAGGTAAAGTTGGCGGCCTGATCGGGGGTCAGCTCTACATCGGTGCGTACCGGGCTGTCAACGCCGTCAAGCGCCTCGGCCAGCTGAACTTCCTTGCTGAGATAGAAATCAATGAAAGCCGTGGCAAGCTCTTTGTTTTTGCTGCCCTTGACGATGTTGAGCATGTTATAGCCCGAGAAGCTGCCCTCAGCGGGATCAACCCACACATAGTCGGGGTTTGCCTTCTTGGCGGCAGTATAGCTGTAGTCGAGCAACACAGCGACACTGACCTCGCCCTGGTTGAGCATGGTAATGGTATCGTTGGCGCTGGTGTAGGTCTTGACAACGTTTGCTTTGAGCTCACCGAGCTTTGCAAAGATGGCAGCGTCGTCCTTGCCCGGCTCAAGGCCGAAAGCCTTGGCGGTGGCGTAGTAGAACAGCGGGCCGGTGGTGGTGGTGATATCCGGAATCGCGATGCTGTCGGCCAGCTCAGGGTTCCACAGATCGGCCCAGTTCTTGATCTCGACATTGCAGAGCTTGGCGTCATAGACGATGCCGAGGCGATTGAAGGTATAGGCGGGGCCGAAGTCGTCGCCCATGGGTGCCTTGGCGCCCTCATAAAGCGCGTCAAGGTTGGTCATAGCGGAACGGTCAACGGTGTCGATGAGGCCCTCTTCGGCGAGCTGAGCGACAAACAGGTCGCCAATGACGACAACGTCATAATTTGCAGGGGACTCTTTAATCTTGGTCACGCGCTCAGCGTTCTTGCCGGTGTCAACAACCAGCTTGGCGCCAGTGGCTTCCATGAAGGGATCATAGATATTCTTTTGCAGCAGCTCTGCATTAAAGCTGAAGGTGCTGATTGAGAGCGTTTGTCCCTCAAAGGGCTTGGCAGCGGGTGCGGAAGACGCTGCAGAGTCAACGGGTGCCCCCGAAGAAGCAGGTGCTGCGCTAGAAGCGCCGCCACAGGCTGTAAGAGAAAGCGCGGCCATCGCCGCGACCAGAACAAGAGCTATAGTCTTTTTACTCATTCCTTTTTTCATCCTTCCAACTAAATCAAAATAATTTTATTCGACACCAGCGACAGCGTCACCGCGTCACCGATGTTGAAAGCTATTTCCTGACTGGTGCTGACCACCAGCTCGCCAATAGGCGTTTCGATATTATACTGGTTGCGCTTGCCCAAAAAGGTGCTGACAACCACCCGACCGATCACGGCGTTTTCCACCGTCCCGCCCGCAGGGCAGACGACAATATCCTCCGGGCGGATGCAGCCCTTAAAGCTGTCGCCCGAACGGTCATTATCGACTACCAGCCGAACGCCGGATGATACAAAGCAATTCGCGCCGGTGCGCGTAAGGTTAAAGAAGTTTTCAAAGCCCACAAAATGGGCGACGAATTCTGTTTTAGGGTTGTTATATATCTCAGAAGGCGCGCCGAGCTGCTCAATGACACCGTTGTTCATAATGGCAACCTTGTCGCTAATGGCAAAGCACTCCTCCTGGTCGTGGGTAACGTAAATGGCCGTAAAACCAAGCTCCTGCTGCAATTTGCGAATTTCGACGCGCATTTTAACGCGCAGCTTGGCGTCAAGGTTTGAAAGCGGCTCGTCGAACAGCAAAAGGTCGGGCTTAACCACCAGTGCGCGGGCCAGCGCCACACGCTGCCGCTGCCCGCCCGAAAGCTCGCGCGGAAGCCGATGCTCAAACCCCTGCAAATCGACCGTCTTTAAGATGCCGTCTACCGCGTCAGCGATGGCGGCTGTATCCATTTTACGCATTTTTAGACCAAATGCGACGTTATCAAATATGTTCATGTGCGGGAACAACGCATAGCTCTGAAACACAAAGCCGAAGTTGCGCTTATGCAGCGGTACGTGGGTATAATCTTTGCCGTTAAACATAAAGCGACCGCTTACCGGTTCAGAAAAGCCCGCGACAAGGCGCAATGTGGTGGTTTTTCCGCAGCCGCTCGAACCCAAAAGACTCAGCAGCTCGCCTTTTTCCACACTGAGGTTAAAATCTTTGAGAATAATGTTTTTATCATAGCCCGCCGTGATGTTTTGCAGTTCCAAAAGCGACACAGATGTTCATCCTCTCTAAACCATGGGGTTGATCTTTTTGCTAAACGCGTTAAAGATAATGGACACCACCACCGTCACTGCGATCATGGTCACTGCCACCACCGAGGCCTGAACCCAGTCGCCAAGGCTCATGGCGTATTGGTAAATCACCGTGGCAAGCACCCGTGTATCCGTTCCGCCGAGCAGCTGTGGCGTTGTGTAGGCCGTCAGGCAACCGGTAAACACGAGCACACTGCCGGTGACCAGACCCGAAATACTCAGCGGGAACACAACGGTGAAAAACGCTCTCAACCGCGTTGCGCCCAAATTGCAGGCGGCCAAGCTCAGCTCATCGGGGATACTGTCCATCACGCCGATCAGCGATAAGATCATCAGTGGCAAAAATAACTGAACAAAGCCAACCGTCATCGAAAATTCGTTATAAAGCAGGCTTTGCGGCTTTTCAAAAAGCCCGCTGCCCACCAAAAAGCTGTTGACAATACCCTTTTTCCCGAGAATGACCATCCAGCTAAACGACCGGATAACCGGGCTGGTGAACATTGGGAACACCGCAAGCGCCATGAGCAGGCCCTTGTTTTTTGAAAAACGAGATATGTAATAGGCCGTCGGAAACCCCAGCGCCGCGCACACCACCGTGCTTAAAAGGCTCAGGCGCAGACTGCGCGAAAACACCTGACGGAAGTATTCGCCGTCAAACATCGCAAAATAGGCGGACAGCGAAAAAGTACCGCTTTGCGGCGAGACGGTCGTGACCGCTAGCAAGCAGAGCGGAACCAGCATGAAAATGGTGACAAATAAAATTCCGGGGAGCATCAGCAGCAACCAGACTACGCCCTTCGCGCGCTTCACCAAGGCTTTCCTCCCTTATATATCATAAATATACACGCAGTAGCTGCGCCGTATAAATTCCGTGCACAAAATACACTTTAGACTAGCATTTTGTGACACCAAAGTCAATTAGAACGCGCTTTTTCGGCATATTGAGCATCTATTGCACTAAATGATTGAAAGTTTTTGAGATATATAACCGTGACCAACAAAACACCAAATAAAGAAAAACGCCCCTTAATTTGTCGGTTTGGTTGAAACAACGCCGATGTACACAGTTTGGCTGAAGGCTGTGGTTTTCTTTGCTGTCGCGGTCGAAATGGCATGATGGTCAGTGGCAAAAGAACGGATGCCCGCCGTGGTTTCACTAAGCCCTGCAGACTTTTGGGAAAGCTTGCACAAGACCCCTTCACACACGCAGGGGCCGACGCTGCTATCAACGTCGGCCTCCCTGTTATCTATAAAATACCCCTGTACTTTTCTGCGGCGGCAACAAACGGCCCCATTTCAGAAAGCAATGCGTGGCGAATGTCGGCAAGGCTGTACCCCACCAGCACCTTGTCTTTCACAACCACTGTCCCCTGCGTGAGCACGGTGCGCACATTAGAGGCGTTCGCCGAATAAACAAGCGCTGAAAAGGGGTCAAACACCGGGAACATATTAACCGAATCAGTCTCGACCAGCACAAGATCGGCCTGCATACCGGGCGCAAGATGGCCGTATTCTCGTTCGCCGCGCAGTGCACATGCGCCGCCTGCTGTAGCCAGACGCACAATATCCTTCGCCGGGAACAGGCTTCGGTCGCGGTTGGCAGTCTTGTGGCAGTTGGCAAACAGGCGCATCTGGTCAAACATATTCAGTGTATTGCCTGAAGAAGCGCCATCGGTGCCAAGACCAACCGGAATATGCCGCGCCACCATGCCCTTGACCGGTGCCACGCCTTTGCCCGCCTTGGTGTTGCTGGCAATACAGTGGGCCACCGACGCACCGCGCGCGACAATCAAATCAAGATCGCTGTCGCTGCTGTGAATGGCGTGCGCCAGCAGTGTGTGCCTGTCCAGCGCGCCGATAGCGTCTAAAAACGCGGTCGGAGTCGTGCCGCGCTCGGCAAAATACGTCATTTCATAATCCATCTCAGACGCATGGAGCGTGAAAAGGGTATCGTATTCAACGGCGAGCGCGTGCGCTTTTTGTAGCGCGGCTTCGTCGCAGGTGGTTGTACCGTGCGGCGCTAAAATCGGGTGAATCCGGCTGCTGCCGCGATATTTCTCTAAAAAAGGCTTCTGGTAGTCAAAGCCGCCGTAGGGTTCGGGGCTGACGCAGGTGGGCTGACCGATAACCGTCTCGCCCAGATAGCCCCGTATACCCATTTCTTCACAGGCACGCGCCACCTCGTCTTCAAAATAGTACATATCCACAAAGGTGGTGACGCCTGATAGCAGCATCTCACAGATGCCATATTTCGCAGCGAGATAGACAAGCTGGGGCGTCATGGCTTCGTTTTCAAGCGGAAACAAGAACCGCCTCAGCCGGTCGGGGCAGTCGTCCCCCAGTGTGCGAAAGGGTATCATCGAAACATGGCAGTGGGTGTTGACAAAGCCCGGCAGCAAAATGCCGCCCGCACCGTCGATGCGCTTGTCAAACTGCTCCGCACAGGCCCCGCTGCCCAGAGCCACAATTTGGTCGCCGTCGGTCAGAACATACCCGTTTTGATGTACGGTGTTATCGCCGTCGAGCGTCAGAACGGTGACATTGTCGATCAGAATACGGCTCATGGCTATCTCCTTTTTTAATCAATCTTTTCCGATGAGATCACAGACAATAGCGCAGAACAGCTTGACACTTTTGGGCAGCACCGCTTCGTCAAAATCAAACCGCACCGTATGCTGCGCCGAAGCCATGGGGGTCATCGCACGCATATAGGTGGCCAGTCCCCCGCGCGCCTGAACGCGGTTCATCATCATTGAAATATCTTCGCTGCCCCAATTCAGGGCGTTTTCGCAGCTGCTGACCTTGAGGGCAGGCAGATGCGCACGCACCAGCGCCGCGATACGTACAATGAACGCCGCATCGCTTTGTTGCCCCTCCGCCTCGCCCATCTTGATCATTTCGCAGGTGCAGCCCTGCATCAGCGCCGCGCCATTGCAAGCATTGATGGCCATTTCGGCCATATAGGTGTTGATCTCGGTTGTCTCGCCGCGCACCTCAAGCTGCATGCAGGCCGTGTCAGGAATAACGTTGCGCCCGGTGCCGGCATTCAGCGTGCCGACGTTGACGCGGCTCTGCCCACCGCTGTGGCGTGGGATGGCCTGCAACGCCATGACGGCAGAAGCCGCCGCCACCAGCGCGTTTTTGCCCTGCTCAGGGAAACCGCCCGCGTGTGCCGCCTGCCCTTTAAAAATTACATCATATTTCGTCGTTGCCAAAGAGCCATAGGTGCCCGGTGTCACGTCGCCGTCGTCGGGGCCGTTATCCGGCGCAATGTGCGATCCGGCAAAAAAATTCACGTCGTCGAGCAGACCGTTCGCCACCATGGCGGCCGCACCGCGCGCGCCCTCTTCGCCCGGCTGGAACAACAACTTAACCGTTCCGTGCAGCCCGTCTTTAAGCTGCATCAGCACTTCGGCCACGCCAAGGCCGATAGCCGCGTGCCCATCGTGCCCGCAGGCGTGCATACTGCCAGGGTTTTGACTGGCAAAGCCTTCGCGGGTGGGGCGATGGGTTGCGTCTGCACATTCCTGCATGCCCAGCGCGTCGATGTCGAACCGCAGCGCAACAACCGGCCCTTCGCCGCAGCGCAGAATGCCGACCACGCCGGTGTAGCCCTGCCCGATCTCCCCGGTCAGCCAGTCTGCGGGCGCATCCTGCTCTAGCGCCTTTTGAGCGTGTTCATGCAGCTCGGTTTCAGTCGGCAGACCCATGCGGGCCCCCTCGCGGCAAACCTGTTTTCCCGTAAGCACGTCATAGCCCAAGGCAGACAGCTTCTGCGCAATGATGGCACTGGTGCGCATCTCGAGCCAGCCTGTCTCGGGGTAACGGTGAAAATCGCGCCGGTAGGCGATAAGTTTATGGTTTAAAGCATCGGCAAGTGTGATAATTTTTTGATACATGGCAATCCTCTTCCGATCAAAAAT
>DATMYZ010000377.1:0-3662 GCA_035560675.1 Clostridia bacterium | reverse complement strand
CTTATAAATAATGAACGCCCTTCCGACCCGCCCGAGCCCGCGCCAGACCCGGCACGCGACGGGCTGTTTGACGCGCTTGATACCCTGCGGCACGAGGGCTTTGCGCTGCAAAACCGGCTTTTGCGCGCACCGCCCCATGCGTGCGTCCGCCTTAAGCGGCTGCTGCGTGAGAACAAGGCGGCGCAGGAGGCGTTGCGCCATGACCTTTCGATATAGCCAAACCAACATGAAACTGAGCCCTGTGAACAACCTGTTGAATCTCGTTTTCCTATTGGTGTGACTATATCTTCCCTGCCCCCACTAAACGGCAGCAATTTTTGATGCTATAGCTGATTAACTTGAAAAGCGGCTCTGGATTGGCGAGCATGTTTATTGTGATGCAAGGCCGACGACGCAGGTGGGCTGACGCCCGCCAAGAGGGAGAACGCGGCAGCGCGTAAAACAGGCCGCAAAGATGGGGCGATTTTTAAGTTAATCAGCTATAAAGCCGTACCGGAAAGGAGCCCGACCAACATGCCAAACCGCATTTTAAAAGAAAGCATCTGCTATTCTGACGACCTCGACTGCCTGACCGCCTTTGAAGAAACGGTGTTCTACCGCCTGATGGTGCGGGTTGACGACTTTGGCAGGCTGGACGCCCGACCCGCATTTTTGCGTTCTCAGCTTTTTACCACCCGCGCCGACGTCACCGAAGAGCTGCTGTGCAGCGCCATCGACCATTTGGCTGAGGTGGGGCTTATTGCGCGCTATACCGTCGCGGACAAGCCCTATCTTTATATGTGCAGCTGGCAAAAACACCAGCGGCTGCGCTGCACAAAAGAAAAGTACCCCGCGCCGCCCGATGGGGCTTTTCCGCCTGAGAGCGACGAGACCCCGGATGAGGCTGTGCCGCCGTCTGCGGCAATCTGCGGCAATCTGCCGCAAGTTGCGGCCAAATGCGGCGACCTGCAGCAAGTTGCGGCTCGCGCGGGCGCTGAATCCGAATCCGAATCCGAATCCGAATCCGAAATCGAATCCGAATCCGAAATCGAATCCGTAGTTGAATCCGTATCCGTAACCGAACGGGCAGGCGGCATGCGCCGCTTTATTCCACCTACCGTTGAACAGGTGGCTGCCTATTGCCAAAAAGGCCAATACACAGTTTCTGCACGGCGATTTGTTGATTTTTACGCCTCTAAGGGCTGGCTTGTCGGCAAATCGCCTATGGCTGACTGGCGGGCGGCTGTTCGCCGGTGGGAAGAGCACAACACCCCCTGTGGGACCGCAGCAGCCAGGGCAAGCCCGCGCGAGCCCTGTCGGCTGTCTACCGCTAAAAATTATGATAGCGAGGATTGCATATGAAAGACTGCTTAAACGGCGTTATCGCACGCGCCGAACAGGCTGTACCCAAAGCGGGCACCTACCTCCAAAACGGGCTGCTCTATTGCCAGAACTGCCATACTCCCCGCCAGCTGACCGTCACGCTGTTTGACCAGCCGCGCGTGGTGCCGGTGATGTGCCGCTGCCTTGAGGAAAAAGAGGCCGCCCGAAAGCGCGAAGCCGAGCAACAGGCGCGGCGTATCGAAATAGCCCGTCTGCGCTCGCTGTGCTTTATCGAGCCTGCGCTGCGCACCTGCCGCTTTGAATCGGCACAGTCCAGCACGCTTATTGATCTGGCGCGGCGCTATGCCGGACGCTTTGACCAGCTGTACCGCGACAATATCGGGGCGATGTTCACCGGCGAGGTGGGCAGCGGCAAAACCTTTGCGGCGGCCTGCGTCGCCAACGCCCTGATCGACCGAGGCATTCCGGTGTGGATGCGCTCTCTGCCGCGGCTGCTGGCCGACCTGCAGAACCGGTGGGAAAAATCGGAGCTGTTGGGCGAGCTTGCGGCGTGCAGCCTGCTGATTCTGGACGATTTGGGCAGCGAGCGCTGCTCGGACTATGCGCTGGAGCAGCTTTTTCTGGTCATTGACACCCGCTACCGCGCGGGTAAGCCGCTGATTATTACCACCAATCTCACAGCCGAGGAGTTAAAACATCCGGCAGATTTGCGATATGAACGCATCTATGACCGCATCGCCGAGCTGTGTGTTGCGGTGGTAGCGCCCGGCCACAGCCGCCGCGAAGAAGTACGGCGGCTAAAACGCCAGCGCGCCCTTGCCTTGTTGGGAGAGGAGGAAAAATCTTGACCCACACCCGAATAAAAAACAAACAACCGCAGCCGGAAAAGCTGCTATCCGCAGCCGATACGTGCGGCAAAACGACGCGCACAAGCGCGCCAACGGTCAAGCCGACAGCCAAGGAGATCATCGCTTTAAAGAAACAGTTTTTGGGCCAGTATGCCGATAACGAAAGGGAGATCAGACGCCTGGAGGAGGAAATCTGCCGGTGGGAATCGCGCGCCGAAAAGATGACAAGCAGCTTTTCGCATGCGCCGTCGCACCGGGGGGAGGACCGCATTCAATCAGCGGTGGACGAAATGGTTGAGCTGCGCGGCCTGCTTTATGAGCGGCTCGTGGATGCAACCGAGCTGCGCCGACAAATTGCGCGGGCTATTTCGACCGTGTCAGAGCAGCGGCTGAGACTGCTGCTGGAGTATCGTTACATAGACAGCCTGACCTGGGAGCAGGTATCGGCTGCTTTAACCTGCGATTATCGCTGGACACTGCGTCTGCATGACCGCGCCCTTGCCGCCATTCTCGGACCTAGCTGCAAGAGCGGCATATGCAACTTCTGAATTAGTTTCAAAAACAGCCTGCATTCTGATAAAAAAGCTATGGATATTTAACCCATAACAATGGCACAGTGGCGCGCATTCTGGCGTTGCCCCGCACGACAAAAGCGGGGCGACGACCGCCATCTGCGCTCTAACAGTCGAAAGGGGCCTGAGCACATGCATAACAGGGGTATTGATTCGGTAGTCCTGGACACTGGCCTTATCTGGACACTGTCTAAGAGTCGTGTTAAGAGCGCCGGGGCGGTCAATATTGACCATAGAAAGCCACCCGTAAAATGTGGTATCGTATAAATGCGAAGATTTGGGACAGCGGCGGCTGTCCTTTTTCTTTGCCCTGAAATGATTGAAGGGAGATGGCACAATGCCAAAAAAACGACTGGATGGCGACACGCCACCGGCTGCAAAACACCCCGGCGCTAAAAAAGAAGCCGCAAGCGCCGCCGAGGTGCTGCGCGAGCTGACCGATATCGGGCTGGGGCGGCGCGCCTTTGCCGCTACCGACCGGCAGGGCAACACGGTGGAAAATCCCGCCAGCGTGCCCGAACGCATCCGCGCGCTGGAGCTGCTGGCCAAGTACCACAAGCTGACCGGCACAGCGGTGGACTATCCGGCCCAGCCGGTGAAGATTGTCGATGACATCGCCGACCGCATGGCACAGAACGCGGACGGCGAAGCAGGTGCGCAACAGGGCGCAAACGGCGTGGCGGCCAAGGCACAAGATGGCGGCGGGGGCAGGTCGAATGGATGAGATCAGGCTGACGCAGCTCGTTTCTCCTGCGTTTGACGCCGTGCACGAGGATGTGAAGGCCGCGCGGCACACCCACTACTGGCTCAAGGGCGGGCGCGGCTCGACAAAATCCTCCTTCATCAGCTTAGAGCTGCTGGTGTGCCTGATGCGCGACGCCGAAAAGGGGCTTTCGACACACGCCATTGTGCCTGTCTC
>DATMYZ010000376.1:0-2871 GCA_035560675.1 Clostridia bacterium | reverse complement strand
GTATATAAAGTTTAAGGAGGAATTAGTATGGCACACAGATATAAAATTTGGGACAAAACGAGTCCTGTCATGACCCCCGCAAAGAGGGTTATTACCGCAGAAGAGTGGCTTAATCAGTACTCTTTCTTTATTGCTCGTCCTGATGCAGTTATGGTATTAGCGAATAAAGAATATGACGGTGCAATGTGTGAGTCGTTGCAGTTCCTAAAAGAGCGGTGCGAAGACATGGGTGCTCAGTTTGCAGAAAATTTGAGCAATCAGGAGCTGTTGGACGCTATCGAACAATTTGAGAATGACTTGGCTGCTGCTCAGCAAGCCGCCGCCGAAGAAGCCGCCGCAAAAGAAGCCGAGTATGCGGTAGCATCCCTCAAAGCTGAGGAGGATGTCGCCGGTGCTCTTGCCTACCAAAACATGATGAATTATTAAAAGGAGGATATAATTATGTCAGCTGCAAATAAAGCACTTTGCGCACAGTACTATAACAATGGCACAGGCTCTTGGACAATCTCCATGTTAGCCGCCGCCTGCGCCAAGGGAAAGATCACCGCCGCCGAATTTGAGCAGCTCACCGGCCATGCCTACGGCGATTACATCCCTGCTGGCGAAACCCTAGAAGATTATAAGGCGGCTAAGATTGCCAACAGCAAAACCAAGCTTGCCGCTTATCTCGAAACCCACCCACTTACATATACCGACGGCAAACATTATTCCGTCACCGCTGAAAAGCAAAGCCTGCTGACCTCGGCACTGGCACGGCATCAAATCGCGACCACGGCCGGAGTAACGACCGAATTAAAGTGGAACGCCACCGGCGAGGAATGCACCGTGTGGCAATATGCCGATCTTGCGGCGTTGGCCTTGGCGATTGCCGCCTACGTTGAGCCACTTGTTGGTCAGCAGCAAGCCGCAGAGGTAGCAATCAACGCCTGCACCACCATCGATGAAGTTAAGGCAGTTGTAATCGCCTACGGCTCATGAAGCGCATAAGCGCCCTGTTCATGACGGGCGGGGCGTTGTACTTCCTCTTTGAAACGCTGTGGCGGGGGTATTCCCACTGGACAATGTTTATTCTTGGCGGGCTGTGCTTTGTGCTGGTGGGCGGGTTGAATAACTTCCTGCCGTGGAAGATGCCGCTGCTGCACCAGATGTTGCTTGGCGGGCTGATTATCACCGTGGGCGAGCTGCTGACCGGCGTTATTGTGAATCTATGGCTCGGCTGGAATGTGTGGGATTATTCGGCGCTGCCGGGCAACCTGTGGGGGCAAATCTGCCCACAGTATAGCTTGCTGTGGGTGCTGCTCTCGGGACCCATTATCATACTTGATGATTTACTACAATGGAGGTGGTACCGCGAGCGCGTGCCATCGTATAAATTGATTTAACAGGAGGTTTTAATATGCAAAGACTGATAATGCCCTTTGAAAAACAAATGATGCTCTGCGGTTATAAAACCGCGGAATATTATAAAGAGTGGGGTTACCACCACTATGGCGTTGATATCTCAACCATTCAGGGAAACGCAGGGCGTAACCCAGCGGTGTATGCTCAGGGCAATGGCACGGTTGTAACCATTGGCTTTGACAACAGTGTCGGCAACTGCGTCATCGCGATCTACCCTGATTGCGTCAACCACAAGACTGGTGAGCATTATGATCTGGTTGCGAGATATTGTCATCTAGCTTTAATTGCAGTAAAGGCAGGCGACGCAATAAAGGCCTTTGACATTTTGGGCGTTGAGGGCAAGTCAAACACCGAGGATTATCACCTGCATTTGGAGTTCGAAAAAGACATCAAATGGCCTCTCTACTCGCCTCAGGTGAGCAACAAGGACGATCACTTGCCAGCGTCCAAGGGCAACATTTTGCTAAAAGCAAAAACAGACACTACCGTCAACCCGTCCTTTGTGATGCACGTCGGTGCAGGTCAGCAAATTGTTAAACCCACCTACAACCCCGCATTTCTGAATCCCGAGGACTTTGTTATTCCTGCGATGGTCACTGCGCCGGTTGACACAACGGACTACAAATCGCTATATGGGGCAATTAAACCCAAGGCGGACAAATACGATCAAATTTGCGCAATTATTGCGTAAAGTGAAATATAAGAGATGCGGCCAGAAAATCTCTGGCCGCAAAGAAAGGATTTTTCAATTAATGGATAGCTTTATTCCCAGAATCGGAGGCAAAAGATTGCTTCGAAAGCAAATATTGGCGCGTTTCCCAGAGGATAAGATCACACGATACATAGAGCCGTTCGGCGGTGCGGGTTGGGTGCTCTTTTCACGCGACCGGCACGCCCCGGAGGAGATATTCAACGACATCGACGGCGAACTGATTAACCTATTCCGCTGCGTCAAAAATCATTGTGGCGAACTTCAAAAACAGATGCAATGGCTTCTTAATTCACGCGAGGTGTTTGAGGACGCGTTAGCCCTTAAAAATATCCGGGGTTTGACTGATATCCAGCGGGCGTCGTTGTTTTTTATTGTAGCCAAAGAGAGCTATGGCGCAGATGGCCGCACATATGGTGCTTCAGCTAAAAATCTTGAGCGCGTGACAGAGTACTTTTCAAAGATTTCACACCGCCTGCAGACAGTTAAAATTGAACACCGAAACTATGAAGATATTATCAAGATATATGACAAAACCGGCGCACTAATTTACCTCGATCCACCCTATCATGGTACCGAAAAATACTACGATGGCCCATTCACCGAGCAGGATCATATCAATCTTTGTAACTTGCTCAAGACGATTAAAGGCCGGTTTATTTTATCCTATAATGACGATGATTTTATTCGGAGGCTGTACGAAGGATTTAACATAGAGGCTATTTCAAGATCATCTAATTTAACGATGCGCTACGCCGACA
>DATMYZ010000375.1:0-5927 GCA_035560675.1 Clostridia bacterium | reverse complement strand
ACAAAGGAGAAACAGCGGATGATACAGCAGGTTCTCGAAGAGGCAATAGTGTATGCGTCTGAATTTACGTATTTAGGCAGATCGGCCAGTTACATACCAGAGTTGGCAAAGTCGAATCCCGCGCAACTGGGCGCATGCATTGTTACCACGGACGGCGATTGTTATTGTTCAGGAGACTGGCGGCAGCCTTTTACCATGCAAAGCATTTCAAAAACCATCTCGTTGATTCTAGCGCTACAGACGGCAGGCGAAGCATGCGTATTTTCGAAGGTAGGGGTTGAGCCCACAGGCGATGCGTTCAACTCTATAGTTCAATTGGAAACCAAGAGCAAACGACCCCCAAATCCCCTGATCAATGCAGGCGCGATTGCGGTGATAAGCTGTATTAAAGGAGAAGATCGCTGGGGGCGGCTTTTGTCGCTGGCGCGCAGGCTGTGCAGACGCAACAGCATAGAACTTGACGAGGCAGTCTATCGCTCGGAACGCTCCACCGGTATGCGTAACCGATCGATAGCCTATTTCATGCAAAGCGAGCATCTTATCGAAGGAGATGTTGAGGAGGATCTTGATCTTTATTTTAAAATATGTTCGCTCAGCGTTACGGCCCAAGACCTCGCTAATTATGGAATGATTCTGGCAAATGATGGCGTTGATCCTGCCAACGGAGAATGCCTGGTGGAAAACGGGATACTGAGAATTGTAAAGACATTGATGGTCACTTGCGGCCTATACGACGGCTCGGGTGAATTTGCTGTCAACGTGGGAATTCCTTCGAAAAGCGGTGTGGGAGGGGGGATTGTTTCAGCCGCAGAGGGGAAAATGGGTATCGGTGTGTTTAGCCCTGGACTGGATGCGAAGGGCAATAGTATTGGCGGATACCGAATGTTGGAGTATATTTCTAAGCATTTGAATCTTCACTATTTTGCAGACAGAGACACGCAGAAAAACTTAAAAGGAGTTTGAACGATGGATTTTATTAACGAAATATTAGACAAACTAAACGGCTATCTTTACGGGTATATTCTCATCGCGCTTCTTATTCTAGCGGGCCTTTATTTCACCATTCGAACAAAGTTTATACAGTTTAGGCTGATTGGCGAGTCCATTGCACTTCTCCGGGAGAAAAATGACAACAAAGAAGCGGTCTCTTCGTTTCAAGCGCTCATGATTTCGACAGCATCGCGCGTTGGAGTGGGCAACATTGCCGGCGTCGCCACGGCTATTGCAATTGGCGGTGCAGGATCGGTATTTTGGATGTGGGTAATGGCACTGGTGGGCGCCGCATCGGCTCTAATCGAAAGTACGCTGGCGCAGGTCTATAAAATAAAAAGTGCCGGCAACGAGTTTCGAGGGGGACCCGCTTATTACATAGAGCGTGCGCTGAACAGGCGTTGGCTGGGCATCTTGTTTTCCATTATGCTCATCGCCTGCTTCGCCTATGGATTCAACGGTTTACAGGCGAATAATATCGTCTCCTCATTGGCGCATTACTTCGGCGGCAACTTTAATTCTATGCTGATTCCTGGAATTGTGGGGGCGATTTTAGCTCTCGGAACCGCCTATGTTATTTATGGCGGACAGGAAAAGATTGCATTTATGACCTCGGTTATCGTACCCATTATGGCAGTGATGTATCTCGTGCTGGGAATTATTGTTATCGCGCGAAATATTTCGGCGCTTCCCGGTGTCTTTGTAGCAATATTCCGGGGCGCTTTTGACTTCGAGGCGATTTTTGGCGGATTTGCGGGTTCTGCGGTGGTTATGGGCATTAAACGCGGTCTGTTTTCTAACGAGGCTGGTATGGGCAGCGCTCCAAACGCCGCCGCTTCCGCACATGTCAGCCATCCGGTCAAGCAGGGGCTGGTTCAGATGCTGTCCGTATTCATTGATACGCTGCTGATTTGTTCCGCAACGGCGTTTATTATATTGGTTAGCGGTATTGATACAACGGGACTCAAGGCGATGCCGCTGGTTCAGGCAGCTATCTCGTCTCAGTTTGGCGAGGCGGGCATTTTCTTTATTACCCTTTCGGTTTTTTTCTTTGCATTCAGCTCCATTATTGGCAACTACTATTATACCGAATCCAACATGCTGTTTATTCTGGGTAAAAAAACCTCGCTTAAAATCTTCCGCTTGTCAGTTGTTATTGCCGTATTTTTAGGCAGTATTGCCGGCTATGATCTAGTATGGAACCTTGCGGACGTGCTGATGGGCTTTATGGCTATGATTAATATCGGGGTTATTCTGGTTTTGTCGACCCCGGCCGTCAAAACCGTCGATGACTATGTCGCGCAGAAAAAAGAGGGGAAAGATCCGGCCTTTATCGCTGAGGAGGTTGGAATTTATAATACGGACCTTTGGAAAAAGGAAAGCATTTTAAACTAATTTTTAACGCTAATACGCGTCTTTTTCGCAGGCGGCTCTTGTGCGGCTCGACGCAAAAGCCGCGTTTTAGCCTGTTGCATTTAAGTTTTTGACCATAAAAATTATAAAATGAATTGACATTTATAAAACTAGCTGTTATCATATATCAGTACAACAAAGCAGAACACATGAGGTTCTCACCTGTGCGTAACTATACGTACAAGGTCAATAGCAACCGGCTCAGCTTAAAAGCTGTTTTTGTTGACTTTGATTGGGTGTGGAACGATTGCGTTCTACACCCACTTTTTTTAGGTAATGGAGGTGCTTGAACATTAGCGTTAAGGAACTACTCATCAATGAGGACATCAAGGATAAAGAAGTCAGAGTGATCGGCGCAGATGGAGAACAGCTGGGCATTATGGATACCCGTGAAGCGCAGCGGCTTTCTATTGAGCAAAATCTTGATTTGGTTAAAATTGCCTCACAGGCCACGCCACCGGTTTGCCGCATTATGGATTACGGCAAATTTCGTTTTGAGCAGGCCAAAAGAGATAAGGAAGCCCGTAAAAACCAAAAGATTATTGAAACAAAAGAAATCCGCCTTTCACTGAATATCGATATCGGCGATTTCAATACAAAGGTCAAACAGGCGACCAAGTTCCTATCCGAGGGCGACAAGCTGAAGGTTTCCATCCGTTTCCGCGGCCGCGAAATGGCGCATCCCGAAATCGGGCATGAGGTCATGGCGCGATTTGCGGAAGCTATTGCCGAGCGCGGTGTCGTGGAAAAATCCGCCAAGCTTGAGGGGCGTCATATGCTGATGTTTATAGCCTCAAAACAACCTGCGAAGTAAAATTATTTGGGAGGAAATATAAGATGCCGAAGATCAAGACCCATTCGGGCGCAAAAAAGCGTTTCAAGCTTACCAAAAACGGAAAGGTCAAGCGTGCATGTGCGAATAAGCGCCACATTCTGACCAAGAAGGATACCAAGCGCACCCGCAGACTGCGCCATGGTGCCCTGACTGATGTGACCAACATCAAGGCCGTTAAGCTTCTGATTCCTTATAAGTAAACCAAAAATAACAAACAACCCAACGGAGGTATAAAATATGGCTCGTGTTAAGGGCGCTATGATGACAAGAAAGCGCAGAAAAAAGGTATTAAAGCTGGCCAAGGGCTATTTTGGCGGCAAGAGCAGACTGTTTAGAACCGCAAAACAGGCGGTTATGAAATCAGGCAACTATGCGTATATCGGCAGAAAGCAGAAGAAGAGGAACTTCCGCCAGCTGTGGATCACCCGTATCTCGGCCGCTTGCCGTATGAACGACATGAACTACTCCACCTTTATGGATGGACTTAAAAAGGCCGGCGTTGAGCTCAATCGCAAGATGCTTTCTGAGATTGCGATCGCGGACCCCTCGGCGTTTACTTCGCTTGTCGAGAAGGCAAAGGCTGCCCGTTAATCAGAACTCTCAAACGTCCGGCTGATGATCAGACCGGACGTTTGTGCTAAGAATGTGTTTGATCATATGACTGCAACGACAATCAGGCGCGTTTGGCATACATACAATTGCCGCCTTAAAATTCACGCGGGTTTGACGCGGCCGTATAAGCCGTCAACCCGGTCGGCGTGCAGCCAGAACGGTGTGTTTTCCCTTTGTATTCTGGCGCGGCTGCGCGCTGGTTCGATACTTTTTGCGGAGGCGTCATGCTGGAAATAACCTCTAAAGACAACTCTAATATTAAAGAATTTCGTAAGCTTTGCACCAGCCGGAAGCACCGTTTGCAGACGCAGCGGTTTGCTTTGGAGGGTGTAAGGCTTGTATGCGATTCGCTGAAAAGCAACGCCGAGTTGCTGACGTTGCTGGTGACCAACAATGGCATGCAGCGACTGGGCGAAGATTTTGATTGGCTTGCAACCAAAGCGCGCGAAACGCTGCTGATTTCAGACGCCTTGGCTGCGGCACTTACAGAAACTGAAACGCCGCAGGGGGTATTTGCCATTTGCAGCGGCAGATTGTTTTTACCGGGGCTGCTGAAGGCCGCCCCAAACGGCGCGCTGCTGCTTTGCTCGCTTCAAGATCCTGGTAATGTCGGTACTATTTTGAGATCGGCCGACGCGTTTGGCCTGTCTGCGGTCGTAATGACGGCTGACTGCCCTGATCCCGCCGCGCCCAAGGTGCTGCGCGCTTCGATGGGTGCCGCGCTGCGCGTTCCAATTTATTGCGTTGACGATGCTCTGGCAGCCGTATGTGCCATGAGACAAAGCGGCATGGCCGTATATGCCGCCGCTCTGGGCAGCGAAAGCATTTCTGTGGACGCTGTTTCGTTTGAAAATGCGACCATCGCCATCGGCAACGAAGGCGCAGGTCTTGCCCCGGACGTCATTGCCGCTTGTACGGGCAGGGTGATATTGCCAATTTCTGAACAGAGCGAATCGCTCAATGCCGCAATGGCGGCCACCGTTTTAGCGTGGGAGCTGTCGCGCTGTGCACGGCGTGCGAAAGGAGTGTAAATCTGATGACATATCTGCATCATCCGCGGGAATGGCTATGGATGCAGCAAACCTTTGGAATTGGAACAACCCGCGCGCACGAGGTGCTGATGCGCTATGGTTCGGCGACCGAGCTGCTGTCACTATCTAAATCGCGCATTGCTTCAGATGCATTTTTTACTGATATCGAAAAATCCGCCCTAATAACGCCTTCTTTTGCTGAGGCGGAGCGGATTTTATCGGCCACCGAGGTATTCGGGGCAGCCGTGTTGACCCCCGACTCCCCCGAATACCCCGAGGGACTCCGGAATATTCATTCTATGCCGCTGGTTTTATACGCGCTTGGCGATATGTCGTTGCTGCACGACCATTATTTGATTTCAATGGTGGGAACGCGCACGCCCGATGAATATGGCATTGCCGCCGCGAAGAAACTAAGTGGAGAAATTGCGTCGCTCGGCGGCGTGGTTGTCAGTGGCATGGCACATGGCATTGACGCCGTCTGCCACCGTTCTGCGTTGGAAGCGGGCGGAAAAACTGTCGCATTCATCGCCGCAGGGCTGGATATTGATTACCCCAAGCGCAACCGTGCGCTACGTAATTTAGTTGAACGGCCCCAAAACGGGCTGGTGCTCACCGAATATTCGCTGGGAACGCAGCCTTTTGCCGCGCATTTCCCGCTGCGCAACCGATTGATTTCGGGCTCATCCGTGGCGACGATTATCGTGCAGAGCAAGCGGAGAAGCGGCACGATGCACACGGCGGGGCACGCGCTTGTGCAAAACCGCGATCTTTTCGCAGTGCCGGGTAGCATTTTCTCCAGCATTTCTGAGGGGTGCAATTATCTGCTGTCGCAAGGGGCTGAACCGGCTCTTTCCGGCGCGGATATTCTGCTTCGCTATGTGGGTATATATAACTATGATCTAATTCCGCCGCCCGCGCGGCAAATCTCTTTGTTCTCTGACAATATGCCAAAGCCGCAGCCGCAAAGGGCAAAATGCGGCGAAAAAAAGGAAGAGATAAAGCTGCCCGATTATTTAACTGCACAGCAAATTGCGGTGATAGAC
>DATMYZ010000374.1:0-6647 GCA_035560675.1 Clostridia bacterium | reverse complement strand
GTTGCTGGTGGCGGTGTTGCCGCTGACGTTGCCGCCGTTCATGATAAAATTACAATTGGCGTCCACGCCGATGCCGCCGCCGTCCTTGGCAGTATTGCCGGTGATATTGCCGCCTTGAATAATGAAGCTCCACTGATCAGTAGTGACAATGCTGCCTTGCCCAATTTCTACGGCTATGCCGCCGCCAATGCCATCCGTGTTGTTGCTGCCGGTAATTTTACCTTGCTTTGTGACGTCGGTCGTGCTGTCGTCACCAAGAACAAAATTGTGACGGACCGTCAGCACCGGAAAAGCGCCGCCGTTTGCGTCAATGGTCTTGCCGTTCAGGTCAAGTTCGGTGGTGGTGTTTCGCTCTGCAAACTCAAGCGTTTGGGTGGTTGTCACATCGTTGAGCAGCTTGATAATAGCCACTTTACTATAGTTTTCAGGCAGCGTATTGGCGAAGCTGACGGCCTCGGCCAGCGTGCCGCTTGTCCACGCGCTGTCATTTTGCTCGCGCCACTGGGCTTCATAGGTGGGGGCGGCTACCAGCTGCACGATATTGCCCGTGCCGTTTTGGATGCTGCGTTTATCGCTGTCGCTGGTAAAATAGCCGCTGACATCGCTGTCGTTTGTGCTGGTAACGTCGGCCGTTGTAGCGCCTGATGTTATGCTCTTGCGCACGCTGATGGAAGCACCCTCCGCCAGTGGGACGCTGCTGCTGACCGTAAGGATTGCGGTAGGCGCAAGCTGCACATTAGAGACGATTGCGTTGTCGCCTGAGCTGGCTTGATTGCCTGTTACGCGCGCCGTGCCGCCCACCGTCATCTGGGCAGCTGCGACCTCGTCATATACGCCTTCTACATATACGCCGCCCACGCCCATGGTGGCGGTGTTGCCGCTAATTTCGCCGCCGGTCATGGTAAAGGCGGCCTCGGGCATCGCATATATGCCGCCACCCATCTTCGTGGTGTTGCCGGTGATGGTGCCGCCGGTCATGATAAAGCGTGCACCCCCCTGCAAATTGACGCCGCCACCGTTATATGCGGCATTTCCGGTGATGCTGCCGCCGGTCATTGTCAGGTTGCCGCCGTTGCTCACCGATACACCGCCGCCGCCGTGGGGGGTGTTGCCGCCGGTAATTTTGCCTGTTCCGCCGGCGCTGGTATCGTGAAGGGTTAAATCGCCTCTGACCGAAAGCACGCTGAATGCGCCTTGCTTGGCGTCGATGGTGTATCCGTTCAAATCGAGAATGGTGGTCTTGTTGAAAGGAATGTCGATCGTCGCGGTTGTATCGACATCGGTGAATAACCGGATATACGCCGTGCCGCTGTAAAGATACATGGCGTAGTTCATGGCATCAACGAGGGTGCCGGTGCCCACCCAACTATCGGGTGCTGCGCCGTCAGCCTTTGCCAAGCCCCAGGCGGCTTCATAAGAAGGCGACGATTCTACGGTGACCGTTGCCGTACCAAACTTGGTGTTGTCGTCGTCAAGCATCGCTTTAACAACGTAGATTGTGCCATCCGCTGCATCCGCGGTTAAGGTGAGTTTTCCGTCCTCGTCAATGCTCACCTGCGCATCATCATTTAGAACCGACCACGTGACGGCTGCTTCCGCATTTGCCACAAACTGCTGTGTTCCGCCTTTTGCAACGATAACAGCGCCCGGTGTTATTGCAACGCCTGCTTCAATTTTATCGCTACTGTTGCCTGTGCCATTTGTGCCTCTGCCAATAATGTGGCCAATGCAATAATGTTCGCTGCTCGGCAAATTGGGTACGCCGACATCCCCTGTGGCATCCTGAACTAAGCCAACAGGAGAGCGGCTGTTTGTTACGCTGCCTTTATTAAAAATCCCCACAACGCCGCCATATTCAGCGGTTCCGCTGACTGCGCCGGCGTTTATGCAATCCAGTATTTGTGCGTCAGCTTCCATATTATTACCCGCCACGCCGCCAATACTGCCCTCGCCGCTAACCGCGCCATGGTTTTGCGATTCTTTTAATAGACCACTATTACCACCCACAACGCCGCCGACATACAAATATCCGTTGACGCTGCCATAGTTTTGCAAGCTTTGTACGGTGCAATCGTTATTGCCAACCATGCCGCCTACTTGAGATTGACCCTCTACCGTGCCGTAGTTTTGGCAGTTTTCTACGATTCCGTTGCCGCCGACATAACCCACTAAGCCACCGACGCGCTCGTAGCCCTTGATGAAGCTCTCGGCAACGGTAACATTTTTTATGGTAGCATCTTTGGCATAACCAAACAGGCCGGTAAAGCTTCCGCCGTTGTTGCCGTTCCACAGATAGAGCGTTTCATCTTTAAAGAACGCACCGCTGACGGTGAAACCGTCGCCGTCAAAGGCACCGCTAAAGTACTTATAACTTGTTCCGATCGGCTTCCAGCTGTTCGTCGGCGGGGCAGCATCCCAGTCCTGCCAGTCTGCGGTATCGTTTAGCACGATATCCGCGGTTTGCTTATAGCAGGCACTTTGCAAGAAGGCGTATGTTTGTGACACACCGCCCTCAGTGACAATTTTTGATTCCCCACCGTTGATAACATCCGCCAGCAGCGCAAACTGCTCTGCCGTTCGGATTTGATAGGGGTCTGCTTCAGTGCCCGTGCCGCCATCAAAATATTTGGCGCTTGTGCCATTCCATACTTGGCCGGTGGCAGCAGGCATTACAGACCATTGTGCGGTTAAGGAAGTTACGGTGCTTGGCACTTCATCGCCAACCGCATAGGCTTTATTGTCACTGCCCAGCCAGTGAAAGTCTGTGACAGGTTGGTAATCTTTAAGAAATATATCGCTCGCTGGCGCGATAAAAGTATCGCCTGTGCAAACGATGCTTAAATCGTTCGTTTCATAAAAAGCCATTCCGCCGTTGAGCTTAAGGGTGACCTCTTTTAGCAGATTTTCATCCAATTCGCCCTCCCACGTTACCTCAAGAGCCGGACGGAAAGCTTCGGTACTGCCGTCTGACGCAAGATTAAACGGTAAACCATTATAATCGTAAACATCGTTTCTGCCGCGCAGCGTATAGTAACCGTTATCATATGTATTAGTGTCTTGCCCCATGGTGGCCAGGCCTCTATCGGCATACTTTATACTTGCGCTATCTTTTTCAAGAATGACGTCCCACTCGTTCGTGGCGGGTTCTCTTTGATCGCTTCCCACGCTTAAAGACCGTAGAATATAGTTAGTGCCAAATTCTTTGCCAAACACATAGGAACGCGTTTTCAGCAGCTCCCAAGACATCTTATTGCTAATGGGATACTCCGCCACAAACAGGCTGTGCTCATATAAACGTTCAGCGGCTCGCGCTTCTGTGGTGGCCGTTCCTATATCAGAATTTTCAAGGCTATAGGCATTAATCGTTCCGACGTAAGTGAAGGGCACATAGTGCAGAGAAGGGTCAATGTGCCTATCATAAATGGTAGGAGTGGCTCCCAAATTAGCTTTTTCACTTGATAGATCAAAGTAGTAGGTCTTTCCTGTCCTCAGACTGAATTGCTCGGTTGCTTCTGCGGCCGACATTGTTTTAAGCAGCGTCTGCGCAGCGGCGCAGTTGTCAATGCCGTCGATAACACAGCGCAGGCAATCATCCGAATGTTCTTCTTCGGTGCAGCGCTGCCCGCAGGTACAGTCATAGTCCCCTGAAAGCATGCGGTCAACCGCACGATAGAGCTCAATCACGTCGGCATACTCGGCAAGCACCGTTTCGTCCTCGCGCTCGGCGGAGGAAAGCTCCGTATATTCTTCATATCGTGCCCGTATCGGAGAAAAGGCCTTCTCAAAGTTTTCCTCCAGTCGTTCCAGACGCGTTTGCTGTTCTTCCGTCGCGTCCGGCTGCTCTGCCGCGTGCCGCGCAAGCAGATACAACCGACAGAGTGAAATCACTTCGTCGCTTGTCGCGCCGGAATCAAGGGTAGACGAGACGCCAGAGTCAAGGGCCGCCAAAGTGTCATTCGCCGTCGTCGCAAATGCCGCTGTGGGCAGCATGGTAAATACCATGCAGAATGCCATGAACAAACTGATAACTCGTTTTTTCATTTGCACGTTACCTCCGAATTTATAGTCATTTTCCGCAGCTTACTGTCGTCCGCCAGACCAGGATAACGCTCCAGCGTCATTCGCTCTATAAATAATTGCAATGCCCCTGTCAGCGCCTGTTCCATAGAAATATCAAGATGTGCCGACACATTTTTATAAGCCGCTTCCAGTTCTTCGCTTAATAAAACACTGTATCGTGTCATGTTTACTTTCCCCCTCCCATAAATCGCTTTGGATAGTAACACACGCCTACCTCCAGCGCGCGGGGCCTATCCTGGTGGAAATCTGCGTAGACGCAATACCAGCAGGTGTTCTTCAATGTGCCGCCCCTTGGGGTAAAGGCCGGGCAACTTTGCCCCGGCCAGACATTGCCATCCCGGTTGGGAGCGTTAAGGGGTTGATCCTCCCTTCGCCGGGCTGTTTCGCTCATAAAAAATCGCTCCCCTCTACTTCGCATTCCTGTAGGCAGGATAGCATGAAGCGGATGGGAGCGCGGGCAAAATACTTAAAAGACCTGTTTTTCTACTTAATATTAACAAAATAAGCCAAATTTCTTCTTGACAAGCGCAAAATCCCCGTTCTCAAACGAGCAGTCTCACTTTAAAAACACCATTTTGTGCTGCGTAATAAATTTCGCCGTCTGTTTCCTTCACAAATGCGCGAATGCTTTCGCTGCCCCTGCCGTGGCCCTCCTCCATGGCGACGGGATAGCCGTTTTCATCCAGCGTTACTTCGCCGGAATAAGGATTTTCTACGGCCAATATCAGCTGGCCTGTGTAAACGGCGGTAACGCGAAGGTAGCGTTCCCGGTCGGGGTTAAGCTTTTCGCAGGCGTGAATAGCGTTCTCCATCAGGTTGGATACCACCATCGCCAAGCCCAGCTCCGAGCAAGTCAAATCTTCGGGTATATCCAGTTGGAGGTCGCAGCGGATACCTCGCTGGGCAGCCATCGCCGCATAATAGCTCACAGCGGCGCTCATCGCTATGTTGTCGCAGTAGCGGGCGGGCTTTTGCGGAAGGGCTTCAGTCTGCTGTGCAATGAGAGCTGCTGCCTTATCGGTCTGTCCGTTTTGAATCAGCTCCAACAGGGTGGCATTTAAGTGCCGCTGGTCGTGCTGGACGACGCTCATCTGCCGCACGGATTCATCCATGATAGAAAGGCGTTGCTTCATCGTTTCACCTGACAGCTGAAGAAACGTTTTGTCCTGTTCGAGACGGTACTCTTTCCGCAGATTGTAGAGGCAATGGAGCACCGAGGCATAAGCCGTCAGCGTAACAGCAATGATGAGCAACATCGGGGCCGCCTGTTCGGTTAGTGTCACCACGATGTCGTCGCTGGTGACCACATAGTAAGTAAATGTAGCCCACACAGCCAGCGCCACATAGAAAAACACAGTCCAGCGCTCCACCATTTGGCGGTAGAGCGGACGCACCTTAAAGCGTAGCAACCAGTAGAAAAACAGAAACATCACCAGTCGGATCGCTACATTGGCATAGGGTGGGTAAGGCAGACGCCGAGACAAGATAAAGCTGAGAATAATCACAATATCGCTGATGTTCTGGATGGTGATGTAGCTGAACAGCCACTGCATGAAATTGTCTTTAAAGAGCGGCTTCACGGCAAAGCACACTACGGCGAACAGTACCGTATCGATTTTCGCCAGTAGTGTTAGGTTCCCGCTGATATAGCAAAATAAAGCCGTGCCAAGGTCAGCGGACAGCACACCCAGCATGGCAAGGCCGGTCACACGCTTGCCATACTTCGGCTGAAGCAGCGAGAGCATCAGTACCACGTTCCCTGTGGTGGAAACGATGGCCCGCAAAATATCCACAAAAAGCATCTCCATCACTTCACCTCCCCGGAAAGCCGATAGTTGAGATAGGCGTCCCGCACAGAGGCATACTGCTTGGCCGACACCGGCACAAAACAGCCCTCACGCAGCGTAAAGCCTTCGCGGGTCAGCTTTTCTACTCGGCTCATGTTAATGGCAAAAGAAATATGCGGAGAAAGAAAACGCCCGTCCCGCAGAAGCGGCATGACATGCTCTACAAAACTCACGGTGAGTGTGGTCGTTTCCACCTGTTCACCGCCCAGCAGCGTGTAAAGCACGGCGTGACTCTTGTATTCGCAACAGGCGATCTGTCCGGCCGCCAGGGTACGAAGTCCACTTCTGGTTTTGACGGTGACAGTAATTTCGTTACCGAAGTCTACTTTAGTGGCAGCCAGCTCCAACGCAGAAAACAGTGTTTCCTTTCGGACGGGCTTGATCAGATAGTGCAGAGGGTTGACGGCGTAGGCGTCCAGCGCATAACCCGGCTCTGTGGTGATAAAAATGATCTGTGCCTCACAGCTGGCTCGACGAATGCTCCGTCCCACCTCCAGCCCGCTGACCATCGGCATCACCATGTCCAGCAGATAGATGTGGAAAGTCTCGGCCTCACAGGCGGTCAGCAACGCATCCGGGTGGGAGAACGGCCGGATGTCGGCGGAGAGTTTCTGTGTTTCTATGTACTCTTGGGTAAAGCTCTTTAGCAGGCCAAGCTGATCGGGCATATCGTCGCAAATAGCGATGCGTAGCATGGGCAAAGCTCCTTTTGGCTATATG
>DATMYZ010000373.1:0-3671 GCA_035560675.1 Clostridia bacterium | reverse complement strand
GGAAGCGGTGCAATTTCACTGGCAGTGGCACAGAATTTACCGGAGTGCGAGGTATATGCGCTGGAGTTGTCTAAAGGGGCGTTGCGCTACCTGCGCGAAAACACTAAAGACTGCCTGCGCATTCATGTGCTGGAAGCCGATGTACTTGGTGATTTAGCGCCGCTTGCGCTGCCGCAGCTGGATATGGTTATTTCAAATCCCCCTTATCTAACCTCCAAGGAGTTGACCGAACTGCCGCAACCCGTGCGCTATGAACCCAAAATGGCGCTGGATGGCGGCGAGGACGGCCTGGTTTTTTATAGGAGTATTGCGCAAAGTGCTAAAACGCTGCTCAAGCCGGATGGCCTGTTGCTGTTTGAAGCAGGTTGGCAGCAGGCGCAACAGATTGCCGACATTATGTCGGAACAGGGCTACCACAGTATCGACTTTGCCAAGGATTTGGGCGGCATTGATCGCTGCGTTTACGGGCGAAGCCCAACACAGACCTGAATTTTGTTTAAAGGCGATTCGATTTAAGGAGTTTTTAATTTGGAGCAGAAAAAGGTGGAACGCATCAACGAATTTGCCCGCAGGGTAAAGGCTGGCGAAACGCTCAGCCCGGCGGAGCTGGCTGAACGCGACGCACTGCGTCGTGAATATATTGAAAGCTATCGCCGCAGCCTGATTGCGCAGTTGGATAATACCTATGTCGTCGATGAGCAGTGTAACAAGTCGAAGCTCAAGCGAAAAGGCGAGAATCTGCCGCCGTGCTAAGTGGATTTGTACGGCGTACATGATTGATTTAAGATATCGAAAATAAGACCCGCCTGCTAAAAGCAGACGGGCTGAAGCTTAGATGGCGGCAAAGCAGATGCTTTGCCGCCATCTAAGCTTTTTCGGTTTAATTCAGCAGCAAAGCGTCCAGCGCCGCCACGGTTTCAGCGATGTATGTAGCTCCCGCAGTCTGCAGCTCAACGAGGCTGCCAAAGCCGTAGGCAATGCCGATGCAGTCCAGCCCGCAGAGCGCCGCGCCCTCAATATCGTATTTGCGGTCGCCGATCATAATGGCGTTATCGCGGTTTAGCTGCGGATGCACGCACAGAATCTCGCGAATAACATCCTGCTTTTCAAAGCGGCCCTGTGTTTCATCTGCGCCGCAGATAAAGTCAAAATAATCTTCAAGCGCAAAGTGCGCCATAATCTGCCGTGCAAACCGCTCGGGTTTTGAGGTGGCAAGCATCAGGTGGCGATTTGCTGCTTTCAGCTGTTTGAGCAGCTCTGGAATACCGTCGTAAGGGCGGTTTTCAAATTTGCCAATCGCATCAAATCGCTCATGAAAGATATCAATAGCCTTTGCTGTCTGTTCATCAGAAAAGCCATAAATCTGCTTATAAGAATGGGTGAGCGGTGGGCCGATAAAGCTGCGCAGCACAAGGGGGTCATTTTCTTCAATGCCAAAGGGGTGCAGGCTATACTGCACGCACTTGACAATGCCCTCTTCAGAATCGGTTAGCGTTCCATCTAGATCAAAAAGCAGAGTGGTGTATTTTAGTGCCATAGTTTCTCCTTTATAGAACTGTGCGGTAATAAAGACCGCGGGTAAAATCCTTCGGCGGTGCGGCGTCTGCACGGCCTGCATAGGCAGCAGCGATGCGCTGACACGCCAATGCGGTTTCGTCGGTGAACCAGAGCGTCAGAAACGACAGGCCGATAAGTTCATTGCGGCGGTCAGCCAGATAAAGTGGCACCGAGTTGTACAGTTCGCTTACGCCGGTCTGCGGGTCGCAGGCGGCGCAGCGCACCGGAAAGGCGACGCCCTTTCGGTCAGTCAGGGTTTGATTACGGTCACAACGGGCGCAGCCAATTTGGGAGCGCACCGGACAATTGCGAAATGCCATCAGTGGCAGTGAACCATAGGCAACAAGGCCCAGCGGGATGTTGCCTCGCAATTGCTTTGACTGATAAAGCGAAAGCTCAAATGAGAGCTCAGCGTCGGATAAGCCCGCCTGTGTGGCTGCTTGTACAGCGAAGGTGTTGGTAAGGTTCAACGACCAGCCCCCACAGATGGCTAAGCCCGCCTGTTTTGCCAGCCCAACCGCGCCGATGTTACCACACCAGACACGCGTGACACCCAGCGCGCGAAGCATTTTAAGCTGCTGGGCGATCTGTTCCTCACCTGTGAACAAAATGCGGGGTATTTCGGCGATGACCCGCTGGGGGGGAACACCCAGCCGGATGCTCTCAGCGGCCTCGGCCAGCGGAACAATGATGCTTTCACAACAATCAAGCAGTGCTTTTGAAAGCTGCTTGGCCCGACATCGAATGCGCAGCGCAGGTTGCGGCGGTGGGATTACCGCTGCGGTCTCAGGAGGGGTGGCTCGCATGGGCTCAAAACGGTGGGGGTGCGGCGTGCACCGAAGATCAGAGAGCTGTTCAAACGCTTCACGTCGCAACGCGTTGAGCTGTGACACCGGAATCATCAATCCGTCTGAAAGTGCAATATCCAGATCAATAAAGTGAAAGGGTGTTCCGCCGGTTTTTAAAAGACTCTGACGCACGCGGTCTTCGTCGGTTGGCTTGGTATGCGCCGTTTGAGGCATGTCACCCTCAACAAAGACATTATTTTTGTCGCTATCTCGCAGCGCGAGCGAAACCGGCTCGCCCTCAAAAGCAGTAAAAGCACCCTCAACCGGCACCGCGCCAATATCCCGCCCGGCCAGCTGTGCCAGCTCGCCCAGCACGTCTGTGGCGGCGGTGACATCGTCCTTCTGGCGTATGCCAAACATCAGGCGATCGCGTTTGCCATCTAAATAGCCGGTGGTAAAACCGCTGCGCGAGAACACCGATCGCAGCCGGTCAATATTGGGCTGCTCACCGTTGAGCGCCTGACGCAGCGCGGTGACGGCAGCGGCAACATATTCTGGGCGTTTCATGCGACCCTCTATTTTTAGCGAGCTGACACCGAGCGCAGCAAGCTCCTGAACACGCTCAATCATCGAAAGGTCCTTTAAGGATAGTGCATGGCTGCTACTTCCGCAAGCGAAAGGCAGGCGGCAGGGTTGCGCACACAATCCGCGGTTACCGCTGCGCCCGCCCAGCATCGACGAGAGATAACACTGGCCGGAAACACTCATGCACAGCGCGCCATGTACAAAGACCTCGGTTTGCGCCGTGATGTTTTTGACAATACTCGCAATCTCTTCGGCGGTCAGCTCGCGGGCCAGCACTACCCGCTTACAGCCCAGTTCTTCCGCCATTCTGGCACCGGCGAGGTTATGCACCGCCATCTGGGTTGAGGCAAAAAGCGGCAGTTCCGGCACGGTGGCTTTCAGCAGCGACAACACTCCCCAGTCTTGCACAATGGCGGCGTCTATGCCCAACTTTGCCGCGGTTTCAGCGGCGCGCAGCAGCTCATCAACCTCGCCATCGAACATGACCACGTTTAGTGTCTGCAAAATTTTAACGCCATGCAGATGTGCAAAGCACACCGCTTCGGCAAGCTGTGCATCGTCAAAATTGCCTGCGTTTCGGCGGGCATTGAGCGCCTTTGCGCCGAGATAAACGGCATTGGCACCGCAGTTAACCGCCGCTTGCAGCGATTCCATGCTGCCGGCGGGAGCGAGAATTTCAGGTCGGTTCATAATGGCTCCTAACTTTTAAAACAAATAGCAAGAACAGTCCTTTTTTATTAT
>DATMYZ010000372.1:0-4071 GCA_035560675.1 Clostridia bacterium | reverse complement strand
GTACGCGAGATAGAACCACTTTGAAACCTTTTTTACGGCGTTAGCATAGGATGAAGCAAACCATTTTTTGGAGTTGATTAATTATGCCTTGCAGATGTAACAGCGCTTCTGTCGCATCCGCTTCTCAAACAAGCACCACTGCCGGAACAAGCACCACCACCACCAACGGCACCTCTTCCGGCGGATGCAGATGCAGATGCGCAACCGCGAACACAACCTCTGACACAACCACGGACGCAACGACCACCAGCACCACCACTAACAGATGTAGATGCGGCTGCGGTTGTTCGAACACGGCTGTCGCAGGAACCAGCACCACCAATAGCTGCCAATGTAGATGTAAATGCGTCTGCTCGAACACCACCGTCGCAGGAACCAGCACCACCACGTCGTTCTGGCCTATCTTTGTCGTGGTACCCGACAACAGCTCGAACGGCAGCACCAGTAATAACAACTGTTGCAATTGCTGCCACCGGAATTGCTGCTGTTAGGGCTTGTTTGTAAATAGAAAAAACGACGCATAGCTCGTTTTAAAAGCGTCGCTTCAAGTAAAAAGTACAGGAATGCTGGTTGTATTCCGAGTATTTTTGACGCAGAAGCTGCCTTTTGCAGTAGTAATAGACGTTGTTTTTATTTTTACAAACAGCCCCTCGCCTAAACCCGAAAGTACCTATCAAGTGCCTTGTGTTTTGACAGTCCCGCAGCGAAGCGCGCGTTCAGGGTTAAACGGCAGTTGGTGCATCCGCCGGAGCCCCCGCCATCCACTGCGGGATTGCCGCACCCACAAAAAACCGGACGTGTTGCGCCTCGGGGTATTTTGCGTTGTTTTTTGCTTATCTGCGCGGTATAATTGAATAAAGCATTAAAAAAATTGGGGGATTGCCATGCTGCGTTCAATACGCCTTTGTCCACTCGTGCTGGCTGCGCTGCTGATCCTCGCATGTGCCTGCCAAAAATCCGGAGCTGACATCTCGCAGCCCGCGCAGGAGACGGCCAATTCAGCCGCGCTGTCGGACATGCTTTCCGCCGCCGAGGTGTATGAATCCAACTGTGACGGGCTAGACATAAAAGGCGCTGACAACAGCGTCATTGCCGACTATGCCTATGGTTGGCTGCTGCGGCATGACCTGCTTGAACCCTATGCCAGAACCGATTCGCAGGGTGAAACGGCTTATACGCTGCCGCAGTCGACAGCCGAAGCACTTTGCGCTCTGTTTTTTGGTGCGGATATTACCCCTGGAAACGAGCAGTACAGGCTCGACTATTACCTGGCCTATAACACCGTGCTGCCCTATGTATTAAAGGGGCCTGAAACGCTGCCCGCGCCTGAAAGCGACGGGAGCTATCTGCTGACTCTGGCACGCGTCACGCCCGACGGCACGGCGCTACGCAGTGTGCGCTACCGCTTTGTGCCCAAAATCCTGCCCGAAGAGCCGGCTGCCCCCATCAGCAGCGTCTACCACAAAGGCGATACCGTCTGGCAGATTGCGGCGGTGACAAACCTGTCTGAGCCCGTCCTCTCTGCGGCGCAGTATGAAACGGTGCGCATCGCCACCGTGGACGAGCTGTTAAACATGGCGTCGGCTATCAATTCCGGCGACCGGCAGGCGCAGCAAAAGCGTTATTTGCTGGAGGCCGACCTCGATTTAGAGGGCGTTCCCTTTACCCCAATCGGCACAAACCGTCCGCTGCTGCAAAGCGATATTCGCGATGACCTCCCGTTGGGCTTTAACGCTGTGTTCGACGGACAGGGCCATGTCATACGCAATATGCATGTGACGCTCGCCGCGCCAGAAAACCCTGAGATTCCACTGTTCGGCGGTTTTTTCGCGGTGATCGGCTCCGGCGGCGAGGTGAGAAGCCTCACGCTTGAAAACGCCTCGGTCGGGACACCGGTTACAGCACCGCCTGCCGTTGCAGAGGTGGGCACCGGCCTTTTAGCCGGCAACTGCATGGGACAGGTCAGCGACTGCCATGTCAGCGGCAAGGTGGTTGGCAGCTACCAGACCGGCGGCTTTGCAGGGGCCATCGGCAACTACCAACGCGGCGACGAAGCAGGCTTTGCCCGCGTCACACGCTGTACTGCGTCGGTCAGCGTAGCGGGTGACAGCGAGATAGGTGGCTTTGCAGGCAATTTGCACGGTGCCATTCTCACTGAATGCAAGGCAGAGGGCGAGGTTCTTGTTGTCTCGAGCCAGATTTACGACGCGCCGCGCGCCATCGGCGGTTTTTGCGGCTTTTCGGTTGCAGGACAGGTAGCGGACTGCGAAGCCTCGGTCTATGTCAAAACCATGATTTCCGCCGAATGGGTCGGCGCTTTCATGGGTTATAATCAGGGAAGCATCACCAACAGCCGCTATAATCTTGACAAGGCCCCTAACTGGCAGCCGGTGGATGTCATTTATCAGAACGCCGTCAGCGAGGTAAGCGCCTTTTCGGTTAACGTTAAGCCCCTCGCCCCACAATAGCAGCCACATAACACCCGCCACGCCTATTTTGGCAGGCACTGCAAGGAGGATACCCCATGACAAAAAAACAACGCGCCGCCGAAGCGGTGCGCCTTTTAAAAGAAGCCTATCCCGACGCTGTTTGTTCGCTGGAATACGAAAAGCCGCACGAGCTTTTAATCGCGGTTCGGCTCTCGGCACAATGCACCGATGCCAGAGTCAACCTTGTGACGCCCGCGCTGTTTGCGGCCTATCCGACGCTGGAGGCGCTAGCAGCGGCGACGCCTGAGGAAATAGGCGATATTATTAAAAGCTGCGGGCTGTATAAAACCAAAGCCAAGGATATTGTGGCGCTTTCTCAAATGCTTCTCGATGAGTTCGGCGGCGTGGTGCCCGATTCGATTGAGCAACTCACCCGCCTGCCCGGCGTGGGGCGAAAGACAGCGAACCTCATCGTGGGGGATGTCTATCATCAGCCTGCCGTCGTGTGCGATACCCACTGCATCCGCATTACGAACCTTCTGGGGTTGACCGCCGGCAAGGACCCGCTCAAATGTGAAAACGAGCTTCGCGCCTGTCTGCCAATGACGGAATCGAACGACTTCTGCCACCGGCTGGTGCTGCACGGACGAGCCGTCTGTGTCGCCCGCCGCCCGCAGTGCGACATCTGCGCGATGGCTCCGGTCTGCCGCTTTGCGCAGAAGAATAAAAAGGCTGCTGAAAAAGGAGACCAGTGATGAAACGGCATTTGCTTTTAGCGGTCTTATTATCGGCGTTTCTGGTTTCCGGTTGTCTTAACACACCCGCAGAAAGTGTCACCGCCGCACCACCGGCTTCTTCCGAAGCGCCTGCGGTACAAAGCGCTAGCTCCAAAACGGAAGCGGTGTCATCTTTGCACGAGGACGACGTCACTCAACCGCAGGCCGTGGCCCCGTCAGAATCTGTTGCGTCAAAACAACCTTCCAGCACACAACTTGAAAGCACGCCCGCCGCGTCCGATACGGCGCCCGCCGAGGCGCAAGTCACAATGGGGCAGCAGGTTTTCGAGACACTTTACCCCACCTTTTCGCCCTCTGTCAAAACAATACCGTTTAATATCATTAATGACACCGGCAAGGAGTATGGCACGGGCGACCGTTTTCGGTTGCAAATACTTGAGGGCAACGTTTGGGTCGATTTGCCCCAGCTGCCGCTGCCTGAAAACGCCGTGATACTCAACCCTGCTATTTCCGGCCCGTTTTGGCCGCCGTATACCCGCACGCGTTACACCGCGCCGATTGATAAAATAGACGGCACCGATTATCCACTGTACGGCCTGCCGCTGAAAACCGGCACCTACCGCCTGACCGACGGATATAAAATCAGAAATGTCAGTAAACCTTTTGAAATCACCGATACGCCCTCCGAATGGCAGCAAAGCACCATTGAGCGGCTCAATCAGGCTCCGGCGTTAGCGGGCATCTCATTTTCGCCCCACGATTTTGCCGTACCGTTTGTCTGCCAAGGCGTCATTTCGGACAGCGACATTTCCGGCGTTAAGCTTTATGTCTTCCTTTTTCCCGATAAGAAGGAAGCTAAAGCTGTTTTTGATGGCATTGAGCAAGACGGCTATGCTATCCCGAAA
>DATMYZ010000371.1:0-2074 GCA_035560675.1 Clostridia bacterium | reverse complement strand
AAACGCAAACTGCTGTCTATTTTTAAAACTGCAATAAAAGAAATATTGAAAGGCACACAGGACTATGAAAATATTATAAAGGCTATAACATTACCTAGAAAATCTGATACAAATGTACAGGTGTTTTCTATAAGAGAACAGCGTCTAATTGAAAAGGCCGCTATAAGCGATAAAAGCAGAGCCGCAAGGGGTATTTTGCTCTGCTTTTACACCGGACTTCGTTTAGGGGAGGTATGTGCTTTAAAGTGGGGCGATATTGATTTTGATGCGGGTACCATGGCGGTGGAAAGAACTGTTTCTCGTATTAAGAGTTTTGAGGATGATGGTTATAAAACAAAACTAACGGTTGGGAATCCGAAAAGCCGTAAATCTATCAGAAAGATACCCGTCCCTGGGTTCCTATTGGATTTACACAGACAACCCAAGGAGCAGTCTTATAATGAGAATTTTTACGTTCTTTCAGGCACACAGATTCCCATGGAACCACGTACCTATCAAAAGCTTTTTCAACGTATTTTAGCAACCGCCGGCGTCAAAAGCAGAAAATTTCATGCCATACGCCATACCTTTGCAACCCGTGCATTAGAACTGGGGGTTGATATTAAAACACTCAGCGAAATACTGGGTCATGCTAATGTCTCCACAACACTTAATATCTACGCCCATTCGCTTTATGAGCAAAAGAAAAATGCAATCGACAGATTGAATAATATGTATATCATGCATGCCGCAGACACTTCATTCGCCGTCGTAAACCCCGTCATAATCGCATAGTAAACCCATAAATCGTGTGCAATTGCAGTTGTACCGCGGTTTAGAATAAACCGCGGTTGGATAATTATGTGTCAGTTTAGTATAACAGGCGAACAAGGCTTTATTCATTGTTAATGAAGGGATCTGACAGGGAACACAGGCAGATAAACGGCTTAACAAAGGTGCGGGTATCGCGGAAGGGTGGCAAAGCACGTTTAACTGTCTATGACATAATATGGAGGGAAACATATGAAAAATTTTTCGATCGGTAAAAAGCTTTCCGTAACCTTTGGTGTCGTTTTGATACTTTACGCGGGGGCACTGGCAATTGCCCTTGTTTTAGGCATGCGAACGGTGTCAGCCTCTTTCCAGGGGTTTTATACCGGCCCCCATATAACAATCAATGCTGCCCTAGATATGCGTCGGGCGCTGCAAATAGTCGAAAAGGATATAGTAAAGCTCATTAATGAAACGGATGTGAATGCTAAACAAAAATATCAGGACGAGCTTGCAGCAGCGGCGGCAGATTTTACAACTGATTTGACCTTGCTAAAAGACAATCTGACGCGGCAAGAGAATCTTGACCGTATTGACGTCATTCTCACCAAGCAACAAGATTTGATAGACATCCGTGAAGAGATTTTTAATGATATCAATCGAGGCAACACCGATAATGCCTACCATATTTATAGCGCCAAATATGCCCCGCTAGCCGAAGAAGTGCGTGATTTGAGCATTATGATCAGTGATGTCGCCAATGAGGTTGGCGATAAGTATTACAGTGACGCAGCATCAACGCAGACCAGCATCACCGCTATAATTGTTGCCTACTTTGCTTTGAGCATGCTGGTTGCTATAGCACTTTGCATTTATATTATCCGCGGTATTACAAAGCCGCTTTCTGAGATAGAGGCTGCGGCAAAGTTGCTGTCTGACGGCAGTCTCAACGCTAAGGTAGAGTACATCTCCAAAGATGAAATGGGCTCTCTGGCTAACAGCATCCGAACGTTGATTGGCAACCTGAATGGTTATATAACGGATATCGCCAACGTTTTAGGACGAATGGCTGACGGCGACATGACCGTTGCAGTAGAGAAAGTGTATCACAATGATTTTGCACCAATCAAGCACTCAATGCAGCATATTATTACAGCTTTAAATAATACATTAGCACAGATTAGCCAGTCTTCAGAGCAGGTGTCGGCCGGCGCCGAACAGATGTCAGCTGGCGCACAAGCACTTTCACAAGGTGCTACAGAGCAAGCCAGCTCATCAGAAGAGTTGGCGGCTTCAATTGCCGAGGTTGCGTATGGCGTTAGTC
>DATMYZ010000370.1:0-2312 GCA_035560675.1 Clostridia bacterium | reverse complement strand
AGACAGGTATATAACATCATATCACATTTGGAGGAGATTTTCATGAAAAAGTTTTCCGCTTTTTGCATCGCGTTACTCCTCTGTATCACAATTTTGTGTACACAGATATCCGCGGCAGCGTATAACCCATCCTTTGATCCTGCTGCGCAGGCGGTTTACCTGATAAATTTGGACAGCGAGATGGCGATTTATGAGAAGGATGCCAATAAAAAGATCGAACCGTCCTTGCTGGCGCAGCTCATGACCGTGGTGTTGACACTGGAAGATGTCAAGGCCCCTGCTGAAGAAACGGTAACGATGAAGAGCTATATTCAGGATGAAATGTACCGCCAGAGTCTAAAGTTAGGCCGTATTCGACTGGCAGGGCTTTATAAAAACGAAACACTATCGGTTGAAAAGCTCCTGTATGCTGTCATGCTCAACGATGCCAACGAAGCCGCAATGATGTTGGCCGACTACATCGGGGACGGCTCGGTGCCCTATTTTGTCGAGCTGATGAACAAGCGGGCAGCTGAGCTAGGGATGGTTAACACCCATTTTACCAGCCCACACGGTCTGCCCGACCCCCAATCTTATACCACTGCTTATGATATGGTTCTACTGGCGCGGCACGCCATGACGCTACCCGGTTTTTCAGATTTGATTTCGGTAACGGCCTATGACGGCGGCCCCACGAACATCAACGAGCACCTCAATTGGAGCAGCACCAACCGTCTGCTGGTAAACAGCTCGCCCTATTATAACCGCTTCGCCTCCGGCATTAAGAGCGGCTATCATCAGTCGCTGGGCTCTTATGCTGTCTCACTGGCTAAGCGGGACGGTTACAGCTATCTGTTGGTGGTGCTGGGCAGCACCGGTGTAGATGAATCAGGCAAAGATAATTCGATGTTATCGGCATTTGAAGAATCCAACCGGCTTTATGTCTGGGCATTTGACACGTTCAGAGTTAAAACACTGTTGGAGAAAGGTAAGAATTTTGGCGAGGTACCGCTCAAGCTTTCGTGGGGCAAGGATTTTCTGCGCATTATGAGTGCGGACAACTTTACTGCACTGATTCCCGACGCAATCGAATCTTCCAGCATTCAGTATGCCCTTGATCTGCCCGCCTACGTCAATGCACCGATCAAAAAAGGGGATCTGGTTGGGCAGGTACGTTTAATTCTGGCGGATGAGCAAATTGGCGTGGTGGGCGTTGTCGCCTCTGAGGATGCCGATGTTTCACGCGCGCTGCTGCTGGTCGAAACACTATTGGGCGTAACGAGAACCTTCTGGTTTAAATTTATTGTCGTTTTGCTCATTATATTGGTATTGATTTATATTTCACTGATGATTATTCGTAACCGCAACCGCCGACGCTACCGCGGAACAGGACGGTAAGCCGCATTATAAGGAGTTTAACATGGATTGGACCGAGCTGAGTATAACTGTTCCCACGGCACAGGCTGAAGAGGCCTGTGCCATTGCGCAAATGGCCGCGGGCGGCGGCATTTATTTGGAGGACTATTCCGATCTCGAAGAAAAAACGATGGAAATCGCCCACATCGATTTAATAGATGAGGAGCTGACCAAAAAAGACCGCGACAAGGCGATTATCCATCTTTATCTTTCGCCGGGGCAGACCCCGACTGAAACGCTCGCCTATATCGGCAGCCGTTTAGAACGCTGTGGCATTCCGTTCAGCGTCACCACCACCGACGTGCGAGAGGAAGACTGGGCTAATGCCTGGAAAACCTATTATCACGCCATTGCTCTATCGGACAAGTTGGCTATTTGTCCATCTTGGGAACAATATACTCCCCTGCCCGGGCAAAAGGTCATCTGTTTGGATCCCGGCATGGCTTTTGGCACTGGCACACACGAAACGACCCGCCTGTGCCTCTCGCTGCTGGAGGACGCACTTTCAAAAGATATGAGTATGCTCGACGTTGGTTGCGGCAGCGGCATATTGGCGATTTGTGCCAAGCTTTTGGGCAGTAGGCGTACAGTCGGCGTAGATATCGACGAGGTTGCCGTGCGCGTTGCAAAAGAGAATGCGGCGCTCAATAGCTGCGAAGATATAGAAATTCTGTGCGGCGATCTCGCGACTGATGTCAAAGGGCCCTTCGACGTGATTTGCGCCAATATTGTAGCCGATGCTATTTTGCGTCTGGCCAGAGATCTGCCTGCGCTGATGCATGAAAAAAGCGTTTGCATTGTCTCTGGCATTATTGACTCCCGCTGCGCTGAGGTTGAACAGGGGTTAATTGCTGCCGGGTTGATGCCCGTGCGCAAAGCGCTGCAAAACGGCTGGGCGGCCATCGCCTGCCAAAAGG
>DATMYZ010000369.1:0-10613 GCA_035560675.1 Clostridia bacterium | reverse complement strand
GATGTGAAGATGAGTACAAAAAAGTTGTCGGTTCGTGATCTGTGTTTTATAGGTATTTTTATCGCCATTATTACCGTCATGGCGCAAATAAGTTTCCAGATGCCATACGGTGTTCCCATGACGCTACAAACCTTTGCAATACCGCTTGCCGGTATTGTGCTTGGTGCAAGACGCGGTATGCTGTCAACACTGACTTATGTGCTGCTCGGCGCTTTCGGCGTCCCTGTTTTTGCAGGTTTTTCGGGCGGTCTGGGGGTTGTTTTAGGCCCTACAGGCGGCTTTATTCTGTCGTTCCCTCTCATGGCGTTAGCGGCCGGAATTGGTGCAGAACGCAATAACAAAGTGATGTTGGCATGCGGGCTAATCGCAGGTGCGGTCATCAATTATATATGCGGTATGCTGATGTTCAGTCTGATCACATCCTGCAGTCTGACCACTGCCTTTGTCGCCTGTGTACTGCCCTTTATTCCAACCGCTATTATCAAAATGGTGTTCGCAGGGGTATTTGGTATGAAAATTAAGCACCTTTTAGAAAAAAGGCTGATACCGGCATGAGACTGCGCCCACATCATTTACTATGCACCCAAGGCTACAGTGGCAAGGGGTATAACAGCGATTTTGTTCGGAACATGACAGCCATCACAACGTGTTTACGCAAAGAGATAAACATCACAGTAGACATTGTTTTTTCAACAGACGATATCTGCGAGAAATGCCCTAAAAAAATGGGTGTCGATCTGTGTCAGGATAATGGTAAGGTGAAAAGTTTTGACAGTAAAATAATCCATTACTTTTGCCTTGAAGAAAAAAATTATGTCTATCAGGAACTGATACAGAAAATTAACGTCCAAATGACCGAATCCATTTTGGCAGATATTTGTGCCTCCTGTGACTGGTATCCCATAAGCGCCTGTAAGCGAACTATTCTCGGCGCTCCTAGTCTGAATGAATGAGATTGATAGTCAAACCTGATCTGTTTTGTTCAAAACTCTCTATAAAAGCTAAAAACGCGCCATGCAGGGCTTTACAACCCTTTGCATGCCGCGTTTTTTATGCTGCATTACAAACCACTCTATTGCGATTAAAGCTGACTACCATAAACGGCATTTTTGCCAAGCAGATGCTCAATTTCAAGCAGGCGGTTATATTTTGCTACCCGCTCGCTGCGGCAGGGGGCGCCGGTCTTAATTTGTCCAGCATTCACTGCCACTGCCAAATCGGCGATAAAGGCATCCTCGGTCTCGCCAGAGCGGTGAGAAATCACGGTAGCATAGCCACAAGACTGCGCCAGTGATATGGTATGCAGCGTCTCGGACAACGTGCCAATCTGGTTGGGCTTTATGAGGATGGCGTTGGCCGTGCCGGTCTGGATACCTTTTCCCAACCGGATGGGGTTGGTGACAAACAGGTCATCTCCGACAAGCTGAAGCTTGCTGCCCAGTCGTTCTGTAATCTGCTGCCAACCTTCCCAGTCCTCTTCACCGAGACAATCTTCCAGCGATAAAATCGGGTAGCTGTCGCAAAGCTTCTCCCAGTAATCGCACAGCGCCTCAGTGGTGTAGGAGATATTGCGCTTGAGCGCAACATAGCCACCCCCGGGAACTGCCCACTCGCTGGCCGCCGCATCAATCGCCAGCTTGACCTGGTCGGTATTCAAGCCCGCCTTTTCAATCGCGGCTACAATGAATTCCAGCGCCTGCTCGTCGCCCGAAAGGTTTGGTGCAAAGCCGCCCTCATCACCCACGCCGGAGCCAAGTCCCTTGCTTTTGAGCAGCGACCCCAGCGCATGGTGAATCTCGCTGCCCCACTGCAACGCCTCAGAAAAACTAGAAGCGCCCACCGGCATAATCATAAACTCCTGAATAGCCATGTTGTTGTCGGCGTGGCGTCCGCCGTTTAGAATATTCATCATCGGCACCGGCAGAATGCGCGCAAACTTGCCGCCTAAAAACTCAAACAGCTCGACGTGGTGCTGGAATGCCGCCGCACGGGCACAGGCCAGAGAAACGCCCAGCATGGCGTTAGCCCCCAGACGAGATTTGTTTTCAGTCTTGTCAAGACGCATCATAACGCCGTCAATTTCAGTAATATTTCCGGCGTACAGGCCGCAGATAGCCGGAGCAATCTCCTGCTCGACCATAGACACCGCCTTGAGTACGCCCTTGCCACCGTAGCGTGTGCCGCCATCTCGCAGCTCGTGCGCCTCGAAGCTACCGGTCGAAGCCCCGGACGGCACACCGGCTTCAGCGTAAGCGCCCTCTTCCAGCGTCACTCTCACCTTAACCGTGGGGTTGCCTCTCGAATCCAATATTTCCATGCCATGGACTGAATTGATTTTTTCATTAAACGGTTTCATAAAATTCTGCCTCCCTTTACTGTATGATGGCCCGTTGAACCGGGCATTAGACGCTGCCTGCCAAAAATGCGTCTGCCTCAGAAGCGGCAAACGCATTTGACGTATGGTCATGCAATATGCTGTTTTAAGTATAGGATTGCCTGACGGTATCCGTCAAGACCCAAGCCTACAAAAGATTTAACGCAGGCCATTTTCGCATAGGAATGGTGTCGGAACTCCTCACGCTCATAAACGTTTGAAATGTGCACCTCAACAGTGGGAACGCTGACAGCCTTGAGCGCATCAAGTATCGCCACGCTGGTGTGAGTGTAGGCGGCAGGGTTTATGACAATCCCGTCAATTTTGCCATACACCTCCTGAATTTTATCGACAATGGCCCCCTCGTGGTTGGACTGAAAGCACTCGACATCAATACCGTTTTCTTCGCAGGTATCACGAATGATCTTAAGCAGGGTTTCATAGTTCGTGCTGCCGTAGATGTTTTTTTCCCGAATGCCTAACATATTGATGTTGGGCCCATTAATAACTAAGAACTTCATAAAATCCCTCCAAAATATCTTCTTTTGCCTGCCTGAGCGCTCGGTTATTTTCAACTATGAAATCGCTGCTTTTTTTATAAATTGGCGCGCGCTGTTCTTTCATAGCACGCAGGGCTTTAATTCCTTTTGACAGCGGCCGACCGTCAGTTGACAACAGCTCCAGCGGCCGCTCAAGGCATACCACAAGGCCGTTTTGTCGCATGGAGTTGACGTTTTTTTCTTTAAGCACCGCGCCACCGCCTGTTGAAATGACCAACCCGGTGCGCCTGCCAACTTCGGACACAGTCTCGCTCTCAATCTCACGAAAACGCGCTTCGCCGTATTGGGCAAAAATCTCGGGGATGCTCATACCCGCCTTTTGCACAATGATATCATCAATCTCGACGACTTCACGCCCCATACTTTCAGCACAGGCGGCCGCCAGCGTCGTCTTACCTGAGCCGGGCATGCCGACCAGCACCAGATTCGTCAGCTCTTTGCGCATTTTCTGCTCGATGATCCCAATCTGATCGTCTGATATCGACATTTTGCCAAAGCGCTCGGCAGCGTATTTGGCTTGAGCCACCAGCATCGAAAGCCCACCCCCACAGGGGATGCCTAACCGCCTGGCCTCCAGCAGCAACGCCGTGCAAAGCGGATTGTAGACCACATCCAGCACGCCGCCAAGCCTGTGAAAACGCGTCAGATCCAGAAGGCTCTCGCCGTTATTGGGAAACATGCCAACAGGCGTGGTATTGACAATAATGTCGGTGTCGTCCTGCTCATACACGTTATGATAGTTGACGGCACCGGTTCTTGAAACCACCACAACTTCTCGCGCGTTTTCGTGCCGCAATGCGGCGCGGACGGTAAGACTGGTGCCACCGCTGCCAAGTACGAGTACCTTTTTGCCCTTAAACGAAATGCCTGCCTTGCGGGCCAGATATAAAAAGCCGGCATAATCGGTATTATCGCCAAGCAGTCGCCCGTCGGGCTGCATGACCAGCGTGTTAACGCTGCCGATTTCCCGCGCGGCGTCGGTGAGAAGGTCGCAGTGCGAGATAACCGTCCTTTTATAGGGGATAGTGACATTGAGGCCGGAAAACTGTCGCGCAGACAAAAACGCTTCGATTTCATTTTGAGGTATGCTCAACAGCTCATAATCATAGCTGCAAAGCGCGCGATGTATTTGTTTTGAATAGCTGTGCCCCAGTTTTTCTCCAATAAGGCCATAGCGTTCGGTATTTGTCATCATCATAGCCATCCCCTCCTATGCATCGATATAGTTACCCAGGAATACAAAGGTTCCCGGGTTGTTCTGCAATTCACACAGCAGCCTCAACATAGCCTCGGAGCAAACAGACGCTTCAAGGTCAAAATAAAACATAAACTCAAAATCCTTACCGGGAATCGGGCGACTTTCAAGCTTTGCCAGGTTGATACCCATCATAGAAAATCGTGACAGCATGCCCGAAAGAGAGCCGGGGCTATGAGGCAATGTCATCATCAACGATATCTTAGACGCGCCCGGATAGATTTCAAGCTCGCGAGAGATACAGATAAAGCGGGTAAAGTTATTATCGTTGTCCTGAATGCTCTCAGAGAGAATTTCAAGTCCGTAAAGCTCGGCACACTGCCGCGAAGAGATAGCCGCAACGTCGTTCCTCCCCGATTCAGCCACCATCTTGGCTGCCATCGCCGTATTGGCGCAGACTGTCACCTTAATGTCAGGATGAGCCTTTAAAAAATTGCCGCACTGGCCTATAGCCTGCTCATGCGAAAAAACCTCGCAGATATCCTTAAGTGCTGCACCCTTTTGGGCCAGAAGCGTGTGAGAAATGCGCAGACGGGTACCGCGAACAATGCTGAATTTATGTTTTTTCATTAAATCATACACCGTACCTACCGAACCGAACGAGCTATTCTCTATCGGCAAAATACCATAACGGCACAGCCCCTTCTCCACCGCCTGAAACACGCCGTCAAAGCTTTGAACGTACACGATCTCAGCATGTGGAAACATCTGATCACAGGCCTGCTGCGAATAGGCGCCCTCCACACCCTGGCAGGCTACCACCGCCCTGCGAGGGAAAAGCTTTGGCGTGTTTTGCAACGCATTCTCAATGCGCCCGGCAAGCGCATTCTCGTTTGCAGTCAAACTGCTCTGATAGGAGCGGCTCAGTTCAAACAGCGTACGAAACAGCACCTGCGTATAATCTTCAAACGGTTCACCCGCTTCAAGTGCCATGCGGTTTAAAATTGCGCGTTCACGTTCTTTATCCAGCACCGGCAGACCGTTTTGGGCCTTATATTGAGCAATCTCCATCGAGACATTCATCCGCTCGACAAACAGCTGCACCATCTGGCGGTTGATGTCGTCTATCTTAACTCTCAGCTCATTTAAATCCATTGGTTTCTTCCCTTCTCTTCAATCAGCAGGTCGAGCAGCACCAGCGCCACTGCCGCCTCCACACAGGGGACGGCCCGAGGCACCACGCAGGGGTCGTGCCTGCCCGTTATGGCAAGCTCGGCATTGTCCCCCGCCGAAAGGCTGACAGTTTGCTGTGTCTTTGCAATTGATGGCGTCGGTTTAAACGCCGCCCTAAGTGTGATCGGCATCCCGGTAGAAATTCCGCCTAGAATGCCGCCGTGGTTGTTGGTTTCTGTCATCACCTGACCGTCTTTCATCATAAATGGATCATTGTGCGCGCTGCCTCGCATGGCGGAAGCGGCAAAACCAGCCCCGAATTCAAGACCCTTGACAGCCGGAATTCCGAAGACAGCGGTAGCCAGACGGTTTTCAAGTCCTTCGTACAGCGGCTCGCCTAGGCCGGCCGATACCCCGACAGCGGCGCATTCGATAATGCCGCCCACCGAATCGCCCGCAGCTCTTGCCGCGTCTATCTGCGCCTGCATTTTCAGACCGGCTTCGTCTGAGATGACTGGAAACGCTTTTTCTGATAGTCCCGTGAGCTGCTGCGCCGAAACAGCGACGGGATCAAACAACGTGTCGGCCTGCCCAGCGATGGCGGCAATATGCGCACCCACTGTGATGCCCTTTGGTGCCAGAAGCTGAATTGCTACGGCACCCGCAAAGCACAGCGGCGCCGTTAGCCTGCCGGAAAACTGTCCTCCACCGCGAATATCGTTTGCACCACCGTATTTGATAGCGGCAGCGTAATCGGCGTGCATCGGTCGCGGCAGGTCACGCAACTTATCGTAATCTTTAGATCGGGCGTCGCCGTTTTTTATCGTCGCGCACAGCGGCGCGCCGCAGGTGACGCCGTCAACCAGTCCCGAGAGTATCTGAGGGATATCTTCCTCGCTACGGGCGGTTGAAAATCGGTTCGCGCCGGGGGCCCGGCGCCCCATAAATCGATGGATGGCCTCCATATCCAGCCGTACCCCTGCGGGCAGGCCGTCAAGTACCACGCCGATCGCCTCGCTGTGCGACTGGCCGAATATTGTAACTGTTAAAAGCTTTCCAAAGCTAGATGACATCGGCTTTTCCTCCAAGTCGTTTAAAATCTTCAAAGAATTTTGGGTAAGATTTTTCAACCGCAGCGGCATCTCGGATAATAACCTCGCCAGTACAAATTGTGGCTGCAATACTCATTGCCATTGCGATGCGGTGATCATTAAAGCTATCCACCACGCCACCCCGAAGTTTGCCAGTACCTTCAATAATTAACCCGTCCGGCAGTTCAAAGACATGGCCGCCCAGCGCGGTAAGCGATTCGGCAATTGTTTGAAGCCGGTCGCTTTCTTTGATGCGCAGCCGTGCCGCGTTAATAATTCTGGTGGTGCCGATCGCTGCGCAGGCCATAACCGACAGCACCGGCACAAGATCGGGTATTGCGGCGGCGTCAATGGTAAAACCGCTTAACGCGTGCGGTGAGACAGTGGCACAGCTGCCATTCGTCTCAGCATAAGCACCGAAGCGCCGGAGCAGCGGCACAATTTCGCTGTCGCCCTGTGAGGTATCAGCGTTGAGTGCCGTCACGGTCACAGAAGCCTGCATAGCTCCGGCCGCCAACCAGAACGCTGCGTTGGACCAGTCGCCCTCCGCGGTAATTCCGCCCGGCGAACAATAGCGCTGACCGCCCTTTATATGATAACCACTGCCATTGGGCAGTGTCGTGATATCAATGTTAAACCGCGCAAGCGTACGCAGTGTCATAGAGACATAACCCGCTGATTCCAGCGGTGTGGTCAGGAGAATATTGCTGTCGCCCGCCAACAGCGGCAGTGCAAACAGCAAACCGGTAATGTACTGAGAGCTGACATTGCCCGGCAGGATAAACTGCCCCGCCGTTAGAGTTCCATTCATGTTAAAAGGGAGTTGCGCAGCATCAAAGGTGCAACCGTGTGCTTCCATCTTCTCACGCAGCGGAGAAAGGGGGCGTTGCGGCAGTCTGCCCGCACCCACAACCCGTGTGGCTTGGCACAACGCCGCTGCAACCGGCAGCAAAAACCGCAGAGTCGAGCCGCTTTCGCCGCAATTGAGCACCGCGTGCGCCGGCCTTTGGGCTATGGGGCTCACCCGCCACATGCCCGTTTTAATCCGAGAGAAATTTGCGCCCAGCGCAGATAGACAGTTCATTGTCACTTCAATATCGCGGTTCAGTTCTCGGATGACCACATCGGTAGGCGTATCGCACAGCGCCGCACAGATCAGGCAACGGTGCGCATCAGATTTTGAAGCGACCGCTCGCAGCGTGCCTCGCAGAGGAGAAGGTGTAATTTTAATATCCATAAAAATGCTCCTTTTGGCTGTGCCGTCAAAGCCGACGCATTCGGTTTATGCTTAGAGTCCCAGTTTAATCCACGCCGACAGCGTGTTGACCGCGATATCCTGCACAATGCAGTTGCCGACTTTTATTGGGAGGATAAGCGCTAGTTGATCGCCGCGGCGTTTTTTGTCACCCAGCGCGGCCTCGGCCAGTGCTGTGGCACTATAATCGCAGGATACTGGCAGTCCGCAGGTGTTTAAAGTATAAAGCAGTGTCTCCAGCGTTTCTAGGGGTGCTATCCCCTTTTTGACACAGGCACGGGTGATAATGACCATCCCGATGGCCACCGCCTGACCGTGGGATATTGAAAAGCTTGAGCAGCGCTCGATGGCGTGCCCCACCGTATGGCCGAAATTGAGTTTTCGTCGCTCACCGGTATCCAATTCGTCTTGTGCGACCACATCGGCCTTGATGGCGACGCAGCGGGCGATAATCTCAGGTATGCGGCTTCTGACTTTATCATACAGCAACGGCAACAGGGTGTTATCAAACGCCATGCCATATTTAACCGCCTCGCCCATGCCGTCTAGAAAATATTGTTCTGGCAAAGTTTTAAGCGTTTCGCAGTCGCAAAGCACCAGTTCGGGCTGCCAGAACACCCCTGCGAGATTCTTGCCTGACGCAAGGTCGACAGCGGTCTTGCCTCCGACTGAGGAATCAATAGCAGCCAGAAAAGTTGTGGGTATCTGAACAAAGCGGATGCCCCTCAGATACACCGCCGCGGCAAAGCCAGCCAAATCGCCGGAGACGCCGCCGCCCAGTGCGACGATTAGGTCGGTTCGGGTAATCTGATATCCGGCCAGTTGCTCAAGTACAGTGGAGAGTGTCATCAGATTCTTTGACGCCTCACCATGCGAGAAAACGATACGGCAAACCCGAAAGCCCGCTTGTTGCAGTGACGCTTGCACCGCGTCGCCAAACAGAATGTCAACCGAATCGTCGGCGATGATTGCTGCGGCGCAAGGTTTTATTTTTTTGGCAATCAGCTGGCCGCTCTGAGCCAGCAGCCCATCGCCCACCAGCACCTCGTAGGGGTGACTGGTCTTTACCAAAACGCTTTTCATGGTCTCACAGCACCTTTCCGTCCGCCTTCGCCTTCTGTTCACGTCCCGCACGCAGCATGGCGCGCAATCTATCACCATCCTGAGCCTTTATTGCAACGCTAAAATCTTTCAGTCGCTCAATCAGTGCATCGAGCTGTTCCGCCAACGGCTCGTAGTTATCCAGAAATAATTCTGTCCACATATACTCATTTAAGGTGGAAACGCGGGTCATGTCGCGGTAGCTGCCCGCCGAAAAGCCCTTGTGCCCCAATGCGCAGGGGGACTGCACATACGCACTTGAAACGACATGCGCCAGCTGAGAGGTGTAGGCTATCATCCTGTCGTGCTCGGCCGGGTCGGTGATCACCGTCTTATTAAAGCCCAGCGTCAGCATAAATCTTTTAAGGCGATCCACCTCGGCGATTGATACCCCTTGCATCGGGGTCAGCACCATTGAGGCGTTTTCAAACATATCACAGCGGGAATGATCAAAGCCACTGTGTTCAACACCCGCCATCGGGTGCCCCCCAATATAGCTGAAGCCGTGTTGTAACGCCAGCTCGTGGCAGCCGCTGCACACCGCCTGCTTGACGCCGCAGGTATCCGTCACCATAGCGGTTTTGGCAATCTGCCCGGCGTTTGCCGCCAGCCAATCGATTGCCGCCTGTGGATAAAGGGCAATGATCACCATTTCGCAGAAAGCAAGCTTTTTATCATCGAGAATATCGTCGATCGCTCCGACCAGCCGCGCCTTGCACAGCGCCTGCATATTGGCATCTGCACCAAACACTGTGTGCTCGGTCTTGTATTTAATCGCTCTGGCAAACGAGCCGCCGACCAGCCCCATGCCTATCACTGCAATATTCATGTCTCTTTCTCCTTTAAAGCGGTTTAGGCCATTTTGTAGCTATTAGGCAAAATTTTGGCCACGCATTTTGCCACATCGTCAAACGCTTCCGGTGTCAGCGACTGCGGGCCGTCACATTTGGCGTGCGGTGGGTCATTGTGCACCTCGATGATGAGTCCGTCGGCGCCGCAGGCAGCAGCAGCCATTGCCATTGGCTTTACCAAACTGGCAATGCCGCAGGCGTGGCTCGGGTCAACGATCACCGGCAAATGGGTCATACTTTTAAGCAACGGAATCGCCGAAAGATCCAGGGTGTTGCGCGTGGCCGTTTCAAAGGTACGGATGCCGCGTTCGCAGAGAATTACCCGTTCGTTGCCGCCCGCAAGAATATATTCGGCGCTCATCAAAAGTTCTTGCAGCGTGTTTGAAAGCCCGCGCTTTAATAAAATCGGACGGTCTATTTTGCCCAGCTCTTTAAGCAGTTCAAAGTTCTGCATATTGCGGGCACCAACCTGAATGATATCGACCTCTTCAAACAATGTCAGCTGAGAGAGATCCATCAGTTCAGAAACGATAGGCAGGCCGGTCGCCTTTTTGGCCTGAAGTAATAGCTTGATACCTTCGGCACGCATGCCCTGAAAGGCGTAAGGCGAGGTTCTTGGCTTGAAGGCACCGCCGCGCAGCAGCTTTGCGCCCGAAGCCTTGACCGCTTTTGCTACTTCAATGATCTGTTCCTCAGATTCTACCGAGCAAGGGCCTGCGGCAATCGGGCAGCTACCGTCGCCGAAGACCGCTTCGCCAACGGTGATAATCGTATTATCTGGGTGGAATTTTCGGTTGGCGTTTTTATAGGGTTCCTGAATACGCTTGACAGATGCGACAATGTCCAGCGCCTGAATCAGATCGATGTCAACCTCCGAGGTGTCTCCCACCAGACCGAGAACCGTATAGCTGTTCCCCTCGCTGACATGTATCTGCAATTTTAAGCTCTTAAGCCATGCTATCAAATTTGCAAGCTGCTTGGGGTCAGGATTATGCTTTAATACCACTATCATC
>DATMYZ010000368.1:0-6215 GCA_035560675.1 Clostridia bacterium | reverse complement strand
GGGCCTTGCCGATGAAACAGTATTGTATTGTCACCGAATCCACTGCCGATTTGACTCCGGCGCTGGTTGATAGATTTGACGTTACTGTGATACCGATGCGTTTTTCGTTTGGTGATAGAGAATATTATAATTACCCAGATAACTGTGAACTCTCTCCTGAGATGTTTTATAAAATGCTTAAAGAAGGTCAGATATCTACCACCACTGCAATAAACATGAGTCAGTTCGAAGAAGCATTTGTGCCGATCCTCGAACGGGGTGAAGATATTTTGTATCTTGGTTTTTCTTCTGGTCTTAGCAGTACTTATGGAACGGCCGTCGTAATTTCAGAGCAGCTGAAGGAGCGCTATCCACAACGGGAGATTGTTGTGATAGATACTTTAGCAGCGTCTATGGGGGAGGGCCTACTAGTTTGCCTAGCGGCGCTAAAAAAGCAGGATGGAGCGTCCCTTGAAGAGGTGGCAGACTGGGTACAAGCGCATATTCTAAAGCTCAACCATTGGTTTACAGTCGATGATTTGATGTATTTATATCGTGGCGGAAGAGTAAATGTGCTTGCTGCACATGTGGGAACAGCCTTCGGAATCAAGCCGATTTTGCATGTGGATAATGCTGGATATCTGATTCCGTCATCAAAGGTGCGCGGGCGCAAGCAGTCTATTGAGGCGCTGGCGGATAAACTTGAGGAAAAAGGAACAAACTTCTCCAAGCAAATGGTTTTTATAGGACATACAGAAGCTGTGGACGCAGCTCAAATGCTTGCAGATATGATTCAAAAACGTTTTGCTCCTAAAGAGATTCAAATAGCTTCCGTAGGACCTGTGATCGGCAGCCACACGGGCCCAGGACTGGTTTCGGTGTATTTTATGGGAACCAGCCGTTAGATAGCGCATATTTGCTTGCAGATTGTAAAGGAGGAGCCATATGGACAATTTATTGTCATTGATTCGCCAACGCCAAAGCTGTCGCAATTTTGACCCAGTACGGCCCGTCGAAAAGGAAAAGCTGATGGATATTCTAGGGGCAGCCGCATTGTCGCCTTCGGCCTGTAACAGCCAACCTTGGCGTTATATTGCGGTGGATGAGCCACAAAGAGTGGAACAGGTGGCCCAATGCGTGCAAGATACTGGCATGAACAAATTTGCCGATAAGGCCACGGCTTTTGTTGTTGCCCTTGAAGGCAAACAGAACCTGACGGCAAAAGTTGGCGAGTCACTTAAGAATCAAAAATATTCTGGTATAGATCTTGGACTTTCGGTGGCGCATCTGGTGTTGGCTGCCGAAGACTTGGAGCTGTCAAGCTGTATTCTAGGCTGGTTTAACGAACGCAAGCTTAAAATGCTGCTTGGCATACCTAAAACGCGCCGCATTCGTCTGGTTGTGGCACTTGGATATGCGATGCCGGATGATGTGCTACGCGATAAGCAGCGAAAGAAATTCGATGAAGTTGTTAGCTTTAACAAGTTCTAGGAGCTCGCAGACTTTTAAAGCATTTAAATTGCTGGGTTTTGGGCGCAGAAAAGAAACAATGAAGATAAGTTAGAACCGCGTATTTACAACTGTAAATACGCGGTTCTAAACATATAGGGGATTTTAGTTGATAGCATATAGTCGCTTATAGGGACTCTTTGCATTGGGGGTCAGCACATAGAAGTGATAAGGAAATATATCTTCCATAGTAATGCCAAACCGTTTGGAAAACTCGGTAATGTAGGGCATAATTTCCTGTATGTCCTCATCGGTGGCGTCGGAAGCCAATACCTGCGGGGGTAGGTTGGTCAACGGATGTGCAGAGCGAATAAATATTTTCCCCCCATGCATGCCGGTGCCACAGAAATAGCCAAAAGGAACACGATCTTCACAACCCAGTCCTAGCACGACGATGTGACCGCCGGCTTGATATTCGCCCAAAAAGCTGCCTGCTGCGCCGCCGATTACCAACAATGGAATTTTTTCCTGATAAGCTTTCATGTGAATGCCAGCTCGATAGCCCGCATTGCCTTTAACGAAGATAGCACCGCCGCGCATCGAATAACCGGTGGCGTCGCCCGACGAACCGTTAATGACAATGAGGCCGTCGTTCATAGTGTCGCCAGTTGCATCCTGTGCATTGCCGTCAACCAGGATAGTACCGCCATCCATATACGCGCCTAGTGCGTTGCCCGGAACGCCATTAATGTGTATTTTTTTGTCTGAGACTCCAGCACCGATAAAGCGTTGCCCAAGACAGCCAGAGAGCTCAATATCACCTGCCGGCGCACGGCGGATGGCCTGGTTTAAAAGAGTTTGATCCATATTATGCGCGTCAATTTTCACAGCAGACTCCTCCGTTTCTTATTGGCCGGCGTGTTGCACGCCAAGAATTTTGAGTTCAGCGTCGGTCAGTCCGACACCGCGGAGCATGAGACGGTTGCCGCGCAACGCCTCGATAGAGTTAATGCCCATGCCGCCCATCATTTCTTTGACCTCATGCGTCCATCCCTCAATAAGATTGACAAGCTGGTGGTGTGCCTCCTCGGCGTTTAAACGCTTGGTCAGCTTGGGGGTCTGGGTACAAATGCCCCAGTTACAACCACCGGTGTGGCAGCTATGGCACATGTGGCAACCCATGGCAATGAGTGCGGCGGTACCGATATAGACAGCATCAGCGCCTAGTGCGATAGCCTTGATAACGTCAGCACTGTTGCGGATAGTGCCGCTGGCGACGATGGAGACTTCATGGCGGATGCCCTCTTCGCGTAGGCGCGAATCGACGGCGGCGAGCGCAAGCTCGATCGGAATTCCGACGTTGTCGCGTGTCTGGGTCGGTGCAGCGCCGGTGCCGGCCCGTAGACCGTCGATGGCGATGATATCCGCACCGCTTCGCGCAATGCCGCTGGCAATAGAGGCAACATTGTGTACGGCGGCAATCTTAACGATAATGGGCTTTTTGTGGGCGGTAACTTCCTTTAAAGAATAAACAAGCTGGCGCAGATCCTCGATAGAGTAGATATCGTGGTGGGGCGCGGGTGAGATGGCGTCGCTGCCTTCGGGAATCATGCGGGTCTTTGAAATATCACCAATGTTCTTGGTGCCGGCCAGATGCCCCCCGATGCCCGGCTTTGCACCTTGCCCAATCTTAATTTCGATGGCGGCACCGGTTTCGAGATATTTGCGGTGCACCCCAAACCGGCCGGAGGCTACCTGAACAATGGTGTGAGCACCATACGGATACAAGTCATGATGTAATCCGCCTTCGCCGGTGTTGTAGTAAGTGCCAAGATCGGTCGAGGCTTTGGCCAACGCCTCGTGTGCAGGGTAGCTGATAGCACCGTAGCTCATCGCCGCGAACATAATGGGGGTGTTAAGGGTCAGATGGGGCGGCAGGGTATTAATCAGTTGACCAGAAGCGTCTCTGCGGATGTTCACCGAAGTTTTTCCGAGGTAGGTGCGAGTTTCCATCGGCTCACGCAGCGGGTCAATAGAGGGGTTAGTGACTTGTGCGGCGTTAATCAGCAGTTTATCCCAATAAAGCGGATAGTTTTTAGTAGTTCCCATGCCTGAGAGCAACACGCCGCCGGTAGCCGCCTGTAGATAGATTTCGCGCATGTTGTTGGCGCTCCAGTTGCTGCTGATATTGACAGCCTGGGGATTCCTTATGATTTTGATAGCCTTGGTGGGACATGTAGCCACACAGCGATAACAGTTGACGCATTTATTGTTATTTTCAGTCAGCGCTTTTTTATCAGTTGTGAACTGATGCACGCCATAGCTGCACTCATAGACGCATCGGCCGCACAAAGTACAACGGCTTTCGCTGCGCACCACTTCAAAGTTGGAAGCAAAATCTAAAGCGTACATACAGAATCCTCCTTGCATCTGAAGATTACAGGTTCGCCGCCTTTGGGTGACCAGAATTTGTCGAGCTCCGGCTCAATAGCTCGGATGGCGCATTCCTCGCTGGCGATATAGACGCGGCTACCACGTTCTCCTATAACCATCGAACGCAGCTTTAAGCGGTCGTTTAATGCCATAAGCCCTCTCTCAAAGCCGACAAGGATCGAAAATGGGCCGGTCATCAGCAGGCTTGCAAAAGTATTGCGAAGATAGGTTAGTTGTTCGCGTTCCGCCGGGGGCTTTGCTGCGATGGTGCTCCAGAATGGGGCGGCTATGACACTGGCCATTTCTTTAAGTGTGAGATTCTTGCGTCGCACCAGATAGTCGATGACATAGGTGATCACCTCGGTATCGGTGAGCAGCGTACATTTATAGCCAAACATTTCAATATAGCGTCGGTTAGCGTCGTAGGAGGAGATTTCACCGTTATGTACGACCGAAAAGTCCAGCAGGGCAAACGGGTGTGCGCCTCCCCACCAACCGGGGGTGTTTGTGGGATAACGGCCGTGCGCTGTCCATGCGTAGCCCTCGTAATCCTCAAGACAGTAAAATTCGCCCACATCCTCTGGGTAGCCCACTGCCTTGAAAACGCCCATATTCTTTCCGCTGGAAAAAACATGTGCACCCGGCATGGTTGTATTAATGCGAGTGACGCACCGCATGACATATTCTTTTTCATCAAGCTGGCTGTGGTCCAGCTTGTTTTCAAGCGGCCTCATAAAATAACGCCAGAGAAGGGGCGCGTCGGTAATACGCGGATGCTTTCTTGTTGGAATTTTAGAAAGGTTTGCGATGTCAAAATGCCGCTCCAAAAATTTTTCACACGTTTCTTTAGCCGTTTGATCCTCGTAAAACACATGGAACGCGTAGTGATTCTTGTACTGCGGATAGATGCCATACGCGGCGAAACCGCCGCCCAGACCGTTGGAACGGTCATGCATCGTAGAAATTGATCGGATAATCTCATCACCTGAAATGGGTTTGCCTTCCAGATCTATAATTCCTGAAATGGCGCAACCCGACGGGATTCTGATTTGTCCTTCCTTTTGCATGGGGGGTTCCTCCTTTCGTGTGATCAAGTGGTAAAAAAGAAGAGAGGCGTCTCTAGAGGACACCTCTCCCGGCAATCGCCCTTGATTATGCAAGTAATTGTAATTCAACTTGCATTTCTAGTCAAGCGATTTTGCAATTTTTATAAAACGTCCTGCAAAATCTTTCGTATGGAAACACTTGATTGTGCAATATACGCAAAAGAACAAAGAGTCAAGACCTTAAAATCGATGAAATCAAGCGAGTTATTGGACGCTTACAGGAAGAAAATTATTTATCAGCAGGCGGATCTTGCTTTGGCTTGGGTAATGAATAAGAATTTTTATTATTTGCACCATTCATTTTTCGCTGAATGCGACGGAGTTGCTTGAAAGAAATGAATGCGATGACTCCAGTTATTGCAATCCAGATCACGATCAACGGCAGATCCTCAATGACAAAGAGCAGCGTTGCTTCAAAGAACCAAGCGATTTTTTCGCCGGAGCGCTTGAAAGAAGCCGCAATTTTCTCACCTAGGGTCTTAGGCGCCGATTCTACGGACTGATACTCAACAACTTCTCTTAGATCCATATTCATATACGAATAAGTAATTTGACTGTCCATTCGACGCATAGAAGCAGTAAGCGACTCAATCTGATAGCGCACGTCCGAGAGCGCCTGCTCCAGCGAAATGACATCTTCAAGTTTCTCAGCTTTAGATAAGATTTCTAATAAGCGCTCTTCTTGCAGCTTTAATGAATTAAGATGGGCTTCCGTGTCAAAATAACTATCGGTAATATCGTCAATACTTTCGCTTTTTGAGGTGATATTACAGATGCCACCAACGGTGGCGATAACGCCATCGAGCTTATCGGCGGGAATTCTGGCCTGTATCGACGCTGTACGTTCATAATAAGAGCCGCGGTAGGTCAGACTTTGGCCGTTGATACTCTGGCTTTCAATATAACCGCCCTGTTGGGTAATTGCTGCCAAAAGCTTTTCAAGTGCGGTATCGAATTCCTTCGTTTCAAGCGTGAGATAGCTGTGCTTGACAATCTTGCGGTCAGAGCTTATTGCGACGACATCGGTCTTCCCTTGGTCGGCTGTCGGCATAGCGGGCGCTTCCATCGCTAATTGATTGCGCCCTCCTTCAGCAGTCGTCGGCGCTATGCCCGAAAAGCTTGCGGTGGTGGATGATTCAGCGGGCGATGCTTTATCGGTTAAATTTGCGCTGCCACAGGCTGTGAAAATTGCCACCACAGCAAGAATTACAGCCAATGCTGAAATAATAGATTTCTTATGTCTCATAT